>JAEKLK010000046.1 GCA_019509895.1 Betaproteobacteria bacterium
GTGACTGATGGGCCAGAAAATCAACCCGGTCGGGTTCCGGCTGGCGGTGAACAAGAACTGGAGCTCGCGCTGGTATGCGAACACCAAGAACTTCGCGCCGATGCTCGCAGAGGACATCAAGGTTCGCGAGTTCCTGAAGCGGAAGCTCGCGCACGCCTCGGTGGGCCGCGTGCTGATCGAGCGCCCGGCGAAAGATGCGCGCATCACCATCTTCTCGGCGCGGCCGGGCGTGGTGATCGGCAAGAAGGGCGAGGAGATCGAGGCGCTCAAGGCCGAGCTTCGCCGCATCATGGGCGTGCAGCAGGTGCACGTGAACATCGAGGAGATCAGGAAGCCCGAGATCGACGCGCAGCTCATCGCCGACTCGATCGCGCAGCAGCTCGAGAAGCGCATCATGTTCCGCCGCGCCATGAAGCGCGCGATGCAGAACGCGATGCGCCTGGGCGCCCAGGGCATCAAGATCATGAGTGCCGGCCGACTGAACGGCATCGAGATCGCCCGCACCGAGTGGTATCGCGAGGGCCGCGTGCCGCTGCATACGCTGCGCGCCGACATCGATTACGGCCAGGGTGAAGCGAAGACCAACTACGGCGTGATCGGCATCAAGTGCTGGGTCTACAAGGGCGAGATGGCGCCCAAGGGCGATGCCCAGGCCGCCGCGGCGGCGGCGGCCGGCGCGGCCACCCCGAGCGCGCAACCCGAAGCGCCGGCCGAGCCGAAGCGCGCCAAGAAGCCGGCGCCGCGCCCCGGGCAAAAGCGCGGCGGCCCCGGCAAGCCGCGCGGAGAAGGCGGGCCCGCGGCAGGCGACAAGCGGCCGCCGCGCAAGGAAGCAGCCGCGGCACCCAAGACCGCGGTCAAGCGGCCCAAGAAGCTGGTCAAAGACGAAGCGCCGAAGCCCGACGGCGGCGGCGAGAAGGAGTAGGCGATGCTGCAACCCGCACGTACGAAATACCGCAAGCAGCAGAAGGGCCGCAACACCGGGGTCGCGACCCGTGGCAACAAGGTGTCCTTCGGCGAATTCGGACTCAAGGCCACCACCCGAGGCAGGCTCACGGCACGCCAGCTCGAGGCCGGGCGCCGGGCCATGTCGCGCCACATCAAGCGCGGGGGCCGGATCTGGATCCGCGTCTTCCCGGACAAGCCGGTGTCGCAGAAGCCGGCCGAAGTGCGCATGGGCAACGGCAAGGGCAACCCCGAATACTTCGTGAGCGAGATCCAGCCGGGCAAGATCATTTTCGAGATGGACGGCGTCACGGAGGTACTCGCCAAGGCGGCATTCGCGCTCGCCTCGGCGAAGCTGCCGTTTCGCACCGTCGTCGTGCAACGGATGCTGGGAGGCTAGGCGATGAAGCCGAGCGAACTGCGCGGTAAGCAAAGCGACGAGCTGCAAAAGGAGCTGGAAGCGCTGCTCAGGGCCCAGTTCGGCCTGCGCATGCAGGTTGCCACCCAGCAGCTCACCAACACGAGCCAGCTGAAGAAGGTGCGGCGCGACATCGCGCGCGTGCGCACCATCATGAACGAGAAGGCGAAAGCCAAATGACAGAACAGCAAGCAGCGGCCACGCCGGCCAAGAATCAGCGCACGCTGATCGGCCGCGTGACGAGCAACAAGATGCAGAAGACGCTGGTGGTGCGCGTGGAGCGCCGCGTGCGCGACCCGATGATGGGCAAGACCATCACCCGCTCGAAGAAGTACCACGCGCACGTGGAGAGCGGCGAGTTCGGCGAGGGCGACTGGGTCGAGATCGCCGAATGCCGGCCGATGTCCCGCACCAAGGCTTGGCGCGTGACGCGCTTGATCGAAAAATCGAAGGCGGTTTAGGGTACGAGTTGTAGTAATATCCGCGCCTTCCTAGCCCCGGACGGGGTCCAAAACTGCGGCGCCTGCAGTCGAACGTCAGCTTGGCTGGCGTCCCTGAGGTCCGCAAGTTGGAGTGGAGAGAGCAATGATTCAAATGGAGTCGGTGCTGGACGTCGCCGACAACACCGGTGCACGCGCCGTCATGTGCATCAAGGTGCTCGGCGGCTCGAAGCGGCGATATGCCTCGATCGGCGACGTGATCAAGGTGAGCGTCAAGGACGCGGCGCCGCGCGGCCGCGTGAAGAAAGGCGAGATCTATCACGCGGTGGTCGTGCGCACCGCGAAGGGCGTGCGCCGTTCCGACGGCTCGCTCATCCGCTTCGATCGCAATGCCGCGGTGCTGCTCACGCCGAAGATGGAGCCGATCGGCACGCGTATTTTCGGGCCGGTGACGCGCGAGCTCAGGACCGAGCAGTTCATGAAGATCGTCTCCCTCGCCCCCGAGGTGCTGTGATGAAGCGCATCCGGAAGGGCGACGAGGTGGTGGTAATTGCCGGACGCGACAAGGGCAAGCGCGGCACCGTGCTCCGCCGGGTCGACGCCGAGCACGTGGTGGTCGAGGGCGTGAACCGCGTGAAGAAGAACCAGCGCCCCAACCCGATGCGCGGCCAGACGGGCGGCATCGTCGACAAGGACCTGCCGATCCACGTCGCCAAGATCGCGCTCTATAACCCGGCGACGCAGAAGGCCGATCGCACCGGCGTGAAGACGCTCGAAGACGGCCGCAAGGTGCGCATCTTCAAGGGGAACGGCGAGCAGGTGGAAGCGTAGCCATGGCCAAAGACAAGGACCAGAAGGACCCGAAACAGCAGGCAAAGGGCAAGGGCGAGCCGAAAGGCGAGCCCAGGGCGCAAGCGAAACCCGGCCAGCCGCAGGCGAAAGCGCAGCCGAAGAAGGACGCGGCCAAGCCGGCCGCCGCGGCGCCGAAGCCGGAAGCGCCGCAGGTACCGGCGCCGCCGGCGCGTCTTGCGCTCTACTACCGCGAGAAGGTGGTGCCCGACCTCACGCAGAAGTACGGCTACAAGAGCAGGTGCTCGACAACGCGGTTGCCGACATGACGAAAATCGCCGGACAGAAGCCGGTCGTCACCAAGTCGCGCAAATCGATCGCCAATTTCAAGGTGCGCGCCAACTTCCCGGTCGGCTGCATGGTCACGCTGCGCGGCGCGCGCATGTACGAGTTTCTCGATCGCCTGGTGAACATCGCCATCCCGCGCATCCGCGACTTCCGCGGCGTGTCGAACCGGGCCTTCGACGGCCGCGGCAACTACTCGCTCGGCGTGAAGGAGCAGATCATTTTCCCGGAGATCGACTACGACAAGATCGACGCGCTCCGCGGGATGGATATCGCTATCAACACCACGGCGAAGACGGACGACGAGGCGCGCTCGCTCCTCGCAGCGTTCCGCTTTCCGTTCAGGCACTGAGGGAAAAACCGCATGGCCAAGCTAGCCGTCAAACTGAGAAACGAAAAGCGCCGCAAGACTGTCGACAAGTTCAAGGCGAAGCGCGCCGCGCTGCTCGAGATGATCCAGAACTCGCGCGCCTCCGACGAGGCGAAGGAAGAGGCGCGCTCCAAGCTCCAGCAGCTGCCGCGCGATGCCTCGCCGGTGCGCATCCGCAACCGCTGCGCGCTGACCGGACGCCCGCGCGGCGTCTATCGGAAGTTCGGCCTGGGCCGCAACAAGCTGCGCGAGCTTGCGATGCGCGGCGAGGTGCCCGGCATCATCAAGGCGAGCTGGTAAGGGAGACCGTATGAGCATGCACGATCCGATCGCCGACATGCTGACGCGCATCAGGAATGCGCAGCTGGTCGGCCACACGGAGGTCACGATGCCGGCTTCGCAGCTGAAGGGCGCGATTGCCAAGGTGCTGAAGGACGAAGGCTATATCGACGACTTCGCAACGCGCGAGAACGGCCCCAAGAAGGAGCTCGCCATCGCGCTCAAGTACTACGCCGGCCGCCCGGTGATCGAGCGCCTGGAGCGCGTCTCCAGCCCGGCGCTGCGCGTCTACAAGGGGCGCAACGACATTCCGCGCGTGATGAACGGGCTCGGCGTCGCCATCCTGTCCATCTCGCGCGTCGTGATGACCGACCGCAAGGCGCGCGCCGACGGTCTCGGCGGCGAAGTGCTGTGCATCGTGGCGTAAGGCTAGACCATGTCCCGCATCGCTAAATATCCCGTTCCGCTGCCGAAGGGCGTGGACGTCAACATCAGCAAGACGGAGATTTCGATCAAGGGGCCGCTCGGCACCTGCGCGCGCTCTGCCGACCCGAATGTCGAGGTGAAGAAGGACGGCGAGAACCTCACCTTCAACGCGCTCGGCAACTCGAACCATGCCGACGCCATGTCGGGCACCATGCGCGCGCTGGTGGCGAACATGGTGCAGGGCGTGACCAAGGGGTTCGAGAAGCGCCTGGCTCTCGTCGGCGTCGGTTTCCGCGCTCAGGCGCAGGGCGACCGGCTCAACCTGACGCTCGGCTATTCGCATCCGGTGGTGCACCAGATGCCCAAGGGCGTCAAGGTCGTGACGCCGACGCAGACGGAAATCGTGATCAGCGGCATCGACAAGCAGCTTGTCGGACAGGTGGCCGCCGAGGTGCGCAGCCATCGCCCGCCCGAGCCGTACAAGGGCAAGGGCGTGCGCTACGCGAAAGAAGTGATCGTTCTTAAAGAGACGAAGAAGAAATAGCCATGAGCCGGAAAAACGAAGCGCGCCTGCGCCGCGCGCGCCAGACCCGCCACAAGATCCGTGAAGTGGCCGCGGTGCGCCTCACCGTGCATCGCACGAATACGCACATCTACGCGCAGATCACCACGCCGGGGGGCGACAAGGTGCTCGCCGCCGCCTCCACTGCGGAGAAGGAAGTGCGCGGCCAGCTCAAGCACGGCGCGAACCGCAAGGCCGCCGAGCTGATCGGCCAGCGGATCGCCGCCAAGGCGAAGGAAAAGGGCATCGACAAGGTGGCTTTCGACCGTGCCGGCTATCGCTATCACGGTCGCGTGAAGGCGCTCGCGGAAGCCGCGCGCGCCGGTGGGTTGAAGTTCTAAGAGGCAGGCTTGAAGTTCTAAAGGAACGCTATGGCGAAGATCCAGCCCCGGATGCAGCACGAAGAGCGCGGCGACGGCCTGCGCGAAAAGATGATTGCGATCAACCGCGTCACCAAGGTGGTGAAGGGAGGCCGCGTGCTCGGCTTTGCCGCGCTCACCGTGGTGGGCGACGGCGACGGCGGCATCGGCATGGGCAAAGGCAAGGCACGTGAAGTGCCGGTCGCCGTGCAGAAGGCGATGGAAGAGGCGCGGCACAAGCTCTTCAAGGTGAAGCTGAAGAACGGCACGCTGCAGCACGCGGTGATCGGCCGGCACGGCGCGGCCAAGGTGCTGATGCAGCCGGCGATGGAAGGCACCGGCATCATTGCCGGCGGCACGATGCGCGCCGTGTTCGAGGTGATGGGCATCACCAACGTGCTCGCCAAGTGCTTCGGCTCGACCAATCCCTATAACGTGGTGCGAGCGACGCTCGACGGCCTGAAGAACATGAGCACGCCGGCGGAGATCGCGGCGCGCCGAGGCAAGACGGTCGAGGAACTCACGCAATGAACAAGATCAAGGTGCGGCTGCTGAAGAGCATCAACAGTGTCAAGCGCCGCCATCGCGACACGGTGCGCGGGCTGGGACTGCGCAGGATCGACCACGTGGTCGAGGTGCAGGACACCCCGGCCGTGCGCGGCATGATCAACCGCGTCGCCTATCTGGTGCGCATCGAGGCGTAAGCGATGAAACTGAACGAACTCAAGCCTGCTCCCGGGTCGAAGCACAGCCGCCACCGCGTCGGCCGCGGCGTCGGCTCCGGCTGGGGCAAGACCGCGGGGCGCGGCCACAAGGGTCAGAAGGCGCGCTCGGGCGGCTTCCACAAGATCGGCTTCGAGGGCGGCCAGATGCCGCTGCATCGCCGGCTGCCCAAGCGCGGCTTCAACTCCCCGACGCGCAACGACGTCGCCGAGGTGCGCACGAGCGAGCTGCAGGCGATGCAGGCCTCCGACATTGATCTCGCCGTGCTGAAAGCCGAAGGCATCGTGCCGCGCCAGGCGCTCGCCGCGAAGGTGATCCTCTCGGGCAAGCTCGAGCGCAAGCTCTCGCTCAAGGAAATCCTGGTCAGCAAGGGCGCGCGCTCGGTGATCGAAGGCGCCGGCGGCAGCATCCAGATCACCGAGAAGCCGAAGGTCGAGAAGAAGAAGAAGGAAAAGAAGGCGAAGTCCAAGCCGGCCGCTGAAGAGGCGCCGAAGGCCTGATGGCAACGAGCCTACCGAACGTCGGCAAGGGGATGCGCTACGGCGATCTGAAGCGTCGCCTGCTTTTCCTGCTCGGCGCGCTGGTCGTGTTCCGCGTCGGGGCGCACATCCCGGTGCCCGGCATCGACCCGAACGTGCTCGCCGGCTTCTTCCAGGACAACCAGGGCGGCATGCTCGGCATGTTCAACATGTTCTCGGGCGGGGCGCTGCGTCGCTTCACCATCTTCGCCCTGGGCATCATGCCGTACATCTCGGCGTCGATCATCATGCAGCTCATGACGGCGGTGAGTCCGCAGCTGGACGCGCTGCGCAAGGAGGGCGAATCCGGGCGCCGCAAGATCACGCAGTACACGCGTTACGGCACCGTGTTCCTCGCGCTCTTCCAGTCGACCGGCATCTCGATCATGCTGGAATCGCAGCCGGGGCTGGTGCTCGAGCCCGGCCTGATGTTCCGCATCACGACGGTGACGACGCTCGTCACCGGCACCATGTTCCTGATGTGGCTCGGCGAGCAGATTACCGAGCGCGGGCTGGGCAACGGCATCTCGATCATCATCTTCGCCGGCATTGCCGCCGGCCTGCCGAACGCGGTCGCCGGCACACTCGAGCTGGTGCGCACCGGCGCCATGCACCCGCTCACGGCACTCCTCATCGCCGTCGCGGTGGTGGCGGTGACCGCGGTTGTCTGCTTCGTCGAGCGCGGCCAGCGCAAGATCCTCGTCAACTACGCCAAGCGCCAGGTGGGTAACCGCGTCTACGGCGGCCAGAGCTCGCACCTGCCGTTCAAGCTCAACATGTCGGGCGTGATCCCGCCGATCTTCGCCTCGTCGCTGATCCTTTTCCCAGCCACCGTGCTGGGCTGGTTTGGCAGCCACGAGGGGCTGATCTGGCTGCGCGACGTCGCCGGCACGCTGACGCCGGGCCAGCCGATCTACGTCGTGCTGTACGCGGGGCTGATCATCTTCTTCTGCTTCTTCTACACGGCGCTGCAGTACAACCCGAAGGAGACGGCGGATAACCTCAAGAAGTCCGGGGCCTTTGTGCCCGGCATCCGGCCCGGCGACCAGACGGCCAGGTACTTGGAAAAGATCCTGACGCGCCTCACATTGGCAGGCGCCATCTACGTGACCCTGGTGTGCCTGCTGCCGGAGTTTCTGATCCTGCGCTGGAACGTGCCTTTCTACTTCGGGGGCACGTCGCTCCTGATCATCGTCGTCGTGACGATGGATTTCATGTCGCAGGTGCAGGCGTACATCATGACGCACCAGTACGAGAGTCTGCTGCGCAAGGCCAACTTCAAGGGCGGTCTGGGGCCAGTGCGTTGATGACGAAGGAGGACGTGATCGAGCTGCAAGGGGAGGTGGTGGAAAACCTGCCGAACGCCACCTTCCGCGTCAAGCTCGAGAACGGCCATACCGTCCACGCCGTGATCTCCGGAAAGATGAGGATGCACTACATCCGTATCCTGCCGGGCGACAAGGTGACGGTGCAGCTGACGCCGTACGACTTAACCAAGGGCCGGATTACCTTTAGGGCGAAATAAGCGCGCCAAGTGAGGACACTATGAAAGTCATGGCTTCAGTGAAGAAGATCTGCCGCAAGTGCAAGATCGTCCGTCGCAAGGGCGTGGTGCGGGTGATCTGCGCCGACCCGCGCCATAAGCAGAGGCAGGGATGACGACGCACAGCGTCGTCGAGGTTGATAACGCATTGTTAAAACAGCTATAATTTCGGGTTCCGCCGATGGCACGCATATCAGGAATAAACGTCCCTAATCACCAGCACGCCGAGATCGCACTGACTGCGATCTATGGCATCGGTCGTGCGCGCGCGCAGTCGATTCTCAGCGCCGCTGGCGTGCAGCACTCGCGCAAGATCAAGGACCTGAACGACAGCGAGCTCGAGAAGATCCGCGAGCAGGTCGCGAAGTTCACCGTCGAGGGCGATCTTCGCCGTGAGGTGTCGATGTCGATCAAGCGGCTGATTGACCTCAGCTGCTACCGCGGCCTGCGTCATCGCAAGGGACTGCCGGTACGCGGCCAGCGCACGCGGACCAACGCGCGCACGCGCAAGGGACCGCGCAAGGCGGCGATCAAACTCAACGTGCCAACAGGGAAGGCCGCATAAGACATGGGTACCAGAAGCGCACCGACGCGCCAGGAGCTGCAGCAGACCGCCGCGGCCCGCGCGCGCAAGAAGGTCAAGAAGAACGTCGCCGAGGGTATCGCGCATATCCACGCGTCGTTCAACAACACGATCGTCACGATCACCGACCGCCAGGGCAACACGCTCGCCTGGGCCACGTCGGGCAACGCCGGCTTCAAGGGCTCGCGCAAGTCGACGCCGTTCGCCGCGCAGGTCGCCGCGGAGCGCTGCGGCCGCGCGGCGCAGGAGTGTGGCGTGAAGAACATCGAAGTGCGCATCAAAGGCCCGGGACCGGGCCGCGAGTCCGCGGTGCGCGCGCTGAACGCCATCGGCCTCAAGATCGGCTCGATCGCCGACGTGACGCCGGTCCCGCATAACGGCTGCCGCCCGCCCAAGCGGCGCAGGGTATAGACAGGTATAGACATGGCGAAGAACCTCGACAAGTGCAGACATTGCCGCCGGGAGGGCGAAAAGCTTTTCCTGAAGGGCGAGAAGTGCTTCACCGACAAGTGCCCGGTTGAGCGGCGCGCCTACGCGCCCGGCCAGCACGGCCAGAAGAGCGGCGCGCGGCTTTCCGATTACGGCAAGCAGCTGCGCGAGAAGCAGAAGATGCGGCGCACCTACGGCGTGCTCGAGCGGCAGTTCCGCAACACCTACGAGGACGCCGCGCGCGCCAAGGGCATCACCGGCGAGCGGCTGCTGCAGTTGCTGGAATCACGCCTCGACAACATCGCCTATCGCATGGGCTTCGGCGCTTCGCGCAGCGAGGCGCGCCAGGTCGTGCGGCACAACGCGGTTCTGGTGAACGGCAAGCGCGTCAACATCCCCTCGTACCGCCTGCGCCCCGGCGATGTGATCGAAGTGGCGCCAAAGTCGAAAGAGCAGCTTCGCATCAAGGCGGCCGCCGAAGCCGCCGAGTCGCGGGGCTTCCCCGAATGGCTGGAAGTGGACTCGAAGGCGCTGAAAGGCACGTTCAAATCGATGCCGGCACGCTCGGATCTGTCTTCGACGATCAACGAGCACCTCGTCATCGAGCTGTATTCGAAGTAACGCACGAAGTAAACCTCAGGACCCGAACACATGCCGCAATCCGGATTTCTCAAGCCTCGTATTGTCGACGTCCAGAACCTCTCGCCGAACCATGCGCGGGTGACGATGGAGCCGTTCGAGCGCGGCTATGGCCACACGCTCGGCAACGCGCTGCGCCGCGTGCTGCTCTCCTCGATGCCGGGCCATGCGCCCACCGAGGTGCAGATTGCGGGCGTGGTGCACGAGTACTCGACGCTCGACGGTGTGCGCGAGGACGTGGTCGACATCCTGCTCAACCTGAAGGGCGTCGTCTTCCGCCTGCATAACCGCGCGGAGGCGATCCTGTCGCTGAAGAAGAAAGGCGAC
>JAEKLK010000047.1 GCA_019509895.1 Betaproteobacteria bacterium
CAAGGGTCGCTGATGTCGTAGAGTGCAACCGCTTCTTCGAACGGCTTGTCTGCCGGCGCCTGCTCCTGCAGCGTGGTCCAGCCATCCGCCTCGCCGGCGGATTCCGCCGCGGTGATCGGGCGGCTCATGCCGAGGAGCAGCAGGTTGCCGTGCTGCGTGAGCTGGCTCGCGGCCGTGCCCTTCGGACCCGGCACTACCTTAACCAATCGCGGATCTTCCGGATTGGTGACGTCGACGACCTCGATGCCGTTGCCGCCCTTGTAGAGCACCCATCGTTCGCCGACCTTCTTGATCCCGAGCTTGATGCCGCCGCGCCGGCCGTTGAGGTCGGTATAGCCGATCGGCCGCAGCCCGCTCGCCTGCCATCCGGCTGGAATCGGATCCGCGAGCGCCCCGGCGGCGAAGAGTGCGAGTGCCAAGAGCGCGAGCCTCACGCCGCCTCCTTCAGCTCGGCGCCGAAATCCCGCGACAGCCGGTCGCACATGCGCCGCAGCGCGACGACCGCTGGATGGCTCGGTTTTGCGAGCTCGCGGTCGGGGCCGATCAGCGTGACGGCGGCGGCCGCCTCGCCATTCCATTGCAGCACCGGCGCCGAAACCGCCGACAGCCCCGGTACGACGCTCGAGTCGACGAAGGCGAGGCGCATCTTGCGCGCGCGCTCGACGGCTCGGGCAAACGCAGCGCGGTTGAGGTCTTCGCGCCGCGCTTCGGCGGCGATCGCATCGGCCGTCACGGCCTCGGGAAGGAAGGCGACAAGCACCGCGCCTGTCGCCGAGCGCGTGATCGGAAGCACCGAGCCGAGGCCCAGGTTGGTGACGAAGGGATTGCGGCTGCGCTGCCAGTGCACGACGGTCGGGCCGCGATTGCTCCACACGGTGAGGAGGGCGGTGTAGCCCGTCTCGGTGACAAGCTCGGGCAGCGCCTGCTCGGTAAGCTGCACCGGATCGAGCCGCCGTATCGCCGCAAGTCCCATGTGGAGCGCGAGCGGGCCGAAGTCGTAGCGTGCATCCGCTTCCTGCCGCACGAGCCCGCAGCGCACGAAGCTTGCGAGGTACCGGTGCGCGCCGCTCGGATCCATCTCCGCGCGCGCCGAGAGCTCCTTCAATGCGAGCGGGCCGTCGGCCTTCTCCAGCACCTCGAGAAGGCGGATGCCGGTGTCGATCGACTGGATGCCGCGGCGCTGGGTCTTCCCCATTGCACTATTGACAATGCATTGGCATATGACCAATATTGGGACACTTCTGAGGAGGAGTCAAGCATTCGCCGATGGCCTACCGCATAACGCTCAAACCGAGCGGCCACAGCTACGAGTGCGAGGCAGGCAAGAACATCCTGCAGGCGGGCCTCGATGCCGGCCGCATGCTGCCCTATAGCTGCCGCGCCGGCGTGTGCCGCACCTGCCGCGGCACGATCGTCGAAGGCAAGGTGGATTACGGGCGTGTGCACGACACGTATCTGCCCGAAAGCGACAAAGCGAAGGGCTACGCGCTTCTTTGCCAGGCGACGCCGCTCAGCGATCTGGTGGTCGAGGTGCGGGAGGTGCAGGGCGTGCGGCCGCGCCTCATTCCGTGCCGCGTCGAGCGCCTCGACAGACCGGTGCCCGATGTCACGGTGATCGGGCTGCGCCTGCCGATGAACGAGAATTTCCGCTTCCTGGCGGGCCAGTACATCGACATCCTGCTGAAGGACGGCAAGCGCCGCAGCTACTCGATCGGCACGCGCCCGGACCCCGGCGGCGTCACGGCGCTCGAGCTGCATGTGCGCCACACGCCGGGCGGGCTCTTCACCGACCAGGTCTTCAGCACGCTGAAAGTGCGCGATCTGCTGCGCTTCGAAGGCCCGTTGGGCAGCTTCTACCTGCGCGAGGAGTCGGACAAGCCGATCGTCATGGTGGCGAGCGGCACGGGCTTCGCGCCGATCAAGGCGATGTGCGAGTACGCTTTCGACACGAAAATGGAGGGACTTTCCCGATATGACGGGCATGCAGGTCTACGCCTGCGGCGCACCGGTGATGGTCGACGCCGCGCGCGCCGATTTCAGCGCAAACTGTGGCCTGCCGCCCGATGAGTTCTACGCCGATTCGTTCCTGACCGAGGCCGACAAGGCCGCAACTGCATAGGAGGAGACATGTCGCTCACCCGCGAGAAGATCCAGGATGGCATCGCCGAGCCGAAGAACCAGGCTTCCATCGTCAAGCCCTACGTGATGTCGCACGGGACGATGGAGTGCTACAGCCTGAAGGAGTCGCGCCGGTTCTACGAGGAGTTCCTCGGCCTCGAGTGCGTGCGCCATGCCAAGCCGGTGATGGTGGTGCGCTGCGGCCTGAAGTTCCACATCGTCGCGGTCGAGGTCGGCGGCGCGGTCCACCCGGTCAACGTGCTCAACCACTGGGGGATGGACGTCGGGTCGAAGGAAGAGGTCGACAAGGCGCACGAGAACGCGCTCAAGCACAAGGACAAGTACAAGATCCGCCAGGTGCTGCCGGTCGTCATGCAGCACGGCGTCTACTCGTTCTACCTGGAGGATCTCGACCACAACTGGTGGGAGATCCAGCACTACCCGGGCTTCCAGAACGAGGATCTGTTCGATTTCGGCGACCGCTTCTCGATGGACGACGGCGCCGAGGTGGGCGAGTTGCAGGAGCTCAACATCAAGACGACGGCGTGATCTTCGCGAGCTTCCTCGAGGAGCTCGAGGCGCGCACCGCCATCGAGGACTGCCTCAAGCGCTTCGCGCGCGCGGTGGACCGGCAGGACTGGCAGCTCGCGCGCGAGCTGTACCACGACGACGCGTTCGACGATCACGGCTTCTTCAAGGGGTCGCCGGACGCGTTCCTGGCGCATATCGCGAAGCTGCACCAGGCGCAGGATCACTCGATGCACTTCAATACCAACGTGCTGATCGAGTTCGAGTCGCGCCGCCGCGCCTTTGTGGAAACCTATGTGCTGGTCCTGCAGCGCTTCAAGGACCGCCGCGTCAGCGCATCGGCGCGCTATCTCGACCGGTTCGAAAAGCGAAACGGGGAATGGCGCGTGGCGCACCGCACGCTCGTCTTCGGCGACACGGTGGCCGAGCCGATGCATGAGCCGGTGCGCTTTCCGCCGGAGTTCACCGAGCAGAGGCACAGCATGGAGGATCCGCTTTACTCGCTGCGACGAGCGCAAAGCCAGTAGCGAGCGTTTTCCGTGGTGTAATTGCGGGCTTCATGCCACACCGCGTCACGCTCAAGCCGAGCGGCCATAGCTTCGAAGTGCCCGACGGCAAGACGGTTTTGCAGGCCGGCCTCGACGCCGGGTTGGAGCTTCCCTACAGCTGCCGCGAAGGCGTGTGCCGCACCTGCCGCGGCACGATCAAGGAAGGCACCGTCGACTACGGGCACGTCAGCCCGCGCTATCTCCCGGAAGACGACAAGGCGAAAGGCTTCGCGCTCCTTTGCCAGGCGAAGCCGCTCGCCGATCTGGTCGTCGAGGTGCGTGAGCTCGCCGGGCTGCACGGCATCCGGCCGAAGATGCTGCCCGCGCGCGTCGAGCGGCTCGACAAGCCCGCGCCGGATGTCGCGATCGTCGGCGTCAAGCTGCCGGCAAATGCCAACTTCAGGTTCGTCGCCGGCCAGTACGTCGACTTCCTGCTGAAGGACAGCAAGCGCCGCAGCTATTCGATCGCCAATCCGCCGGTCGAAGCGGGAGTCGCGGCGCTCGAATTCCATATCCGCCAGACGCCTGGCGGGCTTTTCACCGAGCAGGTGTTCAGTACGCTGAAGGTGCGCGATCTCCTGCGCTTCGAGGGCCCGCTCGGCACGTTCTACCTGCGCGAAGAGAGCGATAAGCCGATCGTCATGGTGGCAAGCGGCACCGGCTTCGCGCCGATCAAGGCGATCTGCGAGTACGCGCAGGCGAAAGGCATCACGCGTCCGATGACGCTCTACTGGGGCTGCCGCGTCGAGCCCGATCTTTATCTGAACGACGTGGCGAAGGGCTGGGCGCGGCCGGGCTTCAAATACGTGCCGGTGCTCTCGGACCAGCAGTGGAGCGGCCGCATGGGGTTCGTGCACCGGGCCGTCATGGAGGACTTTCCCGACATGAGCGGCGTGCAGGTCTATGCCTGCGGCGCGCCGGTGATGGTCGAGGCGGCGCGGCGCGATTTCTCCGCGCAGTGCGGGCTGCCGCCGGACGAGTTCTACGCCGACTCTTTCATCACCGAGGCCGACAAGGCGACCACTTCATGAAGCGCCGCGCATTCCTGCTGGTGCTCGCGGCGACGCCGTGGGCGCGAGCGCAGACCACCACGACCAAGCCGGTGCGCATCATCGTGCCGTTTCCCGCGGGCGGCGGCACCGACGTGCTGGCGCGCCTCATCGCCGAGAAGCTGCGCGGCAACTACGCGCCGAGCGTGATCGTCGAGAACCGCGTCGGCGCCTCCGGGCGCACCGGCGTCGAGGCAGTGAAGAACGCCGAGCCCGACGGGACGACGCTGCTCTTCACGCCCGACTTCCTGATGACGGTCTATCCGCACAGCTTCAGGAAGCTTTCCTACGACCCGCTCGCCGACTTCGTGCCGATCGCCCTCATCGCGCGCTCCGGCCTCGCGCTCGCCGCCGGACCGGCGCTGCCGCCGGAGGTGAAGACCGTCCGCGAATACGTCGACTGGGCGCGCGCCAATGCAAAGCGCGCGTTCTACGCCACCACTTCGGCCGGCGGCACGCCGCATTTCGTCGGCGTGATGCTCGCTCGCGATTCGGGGGTCGAGCTCTCACCGGTGCACTACAAGGGCGGCGCGCCCGCGCTCCAGGACCTGATCGGCGGGCAGATTCCGGTGAGTATCAACCCCATCGGCGAGCTGTTGCCGCAGCTGCAGGGCGGCAAGGTGCGGGTGCTGGCCGTAACGAGCGCG
Organism: Betaproteobacteria bacterium; assembly: GCA_019509895.1. GTDB lineage: Bacteria > Pseudomonadota > Gammaproteobacteria > Burkholderiales > SG8-39 > SCGC-AG-212-J23. The sequence continues at coordinate 4,891 of JAEKLK010000047.1, forward strand.
CAGCGCTCGAAGTTCCTGCCTGATGTGCCGACGATGGCGGAGTCGGGATTTCCGAACATCGTCATCTCGCCCTGGCTCGGCTTCTTCGCCCCGGCGAAGACGCCGCAGGACCTGATCAAGCGGCTCGCCAACGGCGTCACCGACGCCACCCAGCACAAGGAGTCGATGCTCGGCATGCTGAAGCTCGGCATGGAGCCTGCCGCCATGTCGCCGATCGCCTTCCGCGAGATCGTGCGCCAGGACCTCGAGCGCTGGGCGCCGGTCGTCAAAGCCTCCGGCTTCAGCGCCGAAGACTAGTTCGGGGACGGAGCCCTAACTAGAACAGGAAGCGCAGGCCGACGGTATAGAACTGGCGGTTGCCGGTGCCGGTCTGCTCCCCGCGCGTGGCGTCGATCTGGAAGCGATCGGGGATTACCCAGAAGCGGATGCCGTAGTGCCAGGTCGGCGTCTCGCGATGCTGGCCGAAGGTTTCCAGGATGCCGTAGACGCGCGACGCTAAAAGCAGCGCTTCCAGTCCCAGTCCCCAGGTGCCGCCGGCATCGCGGAACGAGCCGAGGTTGCCGTGCACCACCAGGCGGTCGTCGGCAAACGAGCGGCTGGTGATGAAGTTGAAATACGGGTCGCTGCCGAACACGCCAAGCGAGAGCGCGAAGCCGATGTCGTTCGGCGCGAGCGGCTTCAGCAGGAACTTGGTTTGCAAAATTTCATTCTGCTCGCCCTCGATGCGGTTGCCGCCGACGGTGATTTCGAAGCCGAAGGGATTGCACGCCGGCAGGAGCCAGAACTCCGAGCCCGAGTAAGTCCGCTGTTCCTTATAGAAGGTTTCGACCTGGCAGTGCTCGACGATGCGCGCATCGTCGGTGACGAACGGCCGTGCCGCATAGGCCGGTGCGGCAACCATAAGCGCGAGAGCCTGACAGGTGAGCGTCAGGCGATTGCGCAGCTTTCTGTGTAACCTGCCCGCCATTTCTTTGATTTTAGGAGGAGATTAGGTTGTTACCGGCGGTTCGGCTAGGGCTCATTTGGCTCGCGCTCGTCCTTGCTGCTTGCGGCAGGGGAGAAGGGCAGAGCCGCGGCGCGAGCGGCACTACCGCGAAGGCCGGCGGCGGCGGCGTGCAGCTCGCGGACGCCTCGCGCAAGTTTCTCGTCATCGAGCCGGTGAGCGCGAGCGGCAACCCGCAGGGACGCAGCTACTTCGGCCGCACCGCCTTTCGCCCGAAGGCGCTCTCGGCGGTTACCGCGCCTTTTGCCGGCCGCATCGGCAAGCTCGCCGTGGAGCCGGGACAGCAGGTGAAATCAGGCGCCACACTCTTCACGATCGAGAGCGCCGATGTGCTGGCGTTGCGCACCAACGTCGAGCAGGCGCGCCTCAAGGTGCGAGTCAGCGATGAAGTGCTGGCGCGGCAGAACGAAATGGTCAAGCGCGGCGTCGGACTCGAAGTCGAGCGCTTCGACGCCGAGATGAAGGCGCGCGAAGCGCACAGCGAGCTCGAGCGGGCCGAGCGCAACGCCGCGCTCGCGGGCGGCGGCGAGGGGACCAAGGTGCACGTGCGCTCGCCGGTCGATGGCGTGGTGGTGACGGTGAAAGCGGCGCCGGGCGCCACGGTGCAGCCCGGCGGCGACCCGCTGGTCGAAATCGGCGATCCGAGCGGCCTGTGGGTCGTCGCCGACGTGCCGGAGGGTGAAGCGATACAGGTGCCGAAGCGCGCGAAGGCCGAGGTGACTATCTCGGCGCTCAACGTGACGCTCGCCGGCCGCATCGCCGGCATCGCGCCGAAGAGCGATGCCTAGACGCGCCGCACGCCGTTCTATGTCGACCTCGAGCAGGCGCCGGCGGATCTGCGCGCCGGGCTGCTGGTGCGCGTGACGGTCTTCGGCGCCCCCACCGAAGGTGAGCTCTGGCTGCCCGTGACTGCGGTCCTGGTGAAGGACGGTAGCCGGCGCATCGTCTATATCGAGGACAACACCGGGCGCTTCGTCGCCCGTGACGTGGAGGTCGGCGACGAGCGCAGCGGCCGCGTGCGCGTGCTGAAGGGCGTGCAGCCCGGCGAGCGCGTCATCATGCGCGGCGCGCTGCTGGTCGATCGCGAAGCCGAGCAGCTGCTCTAGTGCTGAACCGGCTGATCGAGACCTGCGTGCACCGGCGCTTCGCCGCGGTGATCGCCATCGCGCTGGTCGCCGCGTTCGGCGTGCACGCCTATCGCGAGACGCCGATCGAGGCCTTCCCGGACGTCACCAATGCGCAGGTGACGGTTATCGCGCAGATGCCGGGCTATGCGCCGGAAGAGATCGAGCGCAGCGTGACCGTGCCGCTCGAGCGAGCGCTGAACGGCACGCCACGCACCATCCAGCTCAGAAGCGAAAGTCTCTTCGGCCTGTCGCTCATCACGATGACGTTCGACGACGACGCCGATCCGTTCACCCAGCGCATGCAGGTGGCGCACCGACTCGCCGCGGCGGCCGGCGACCTGCCCGCGGGCGTGGTCCCGGAACTCGGGCCGGAAGCGACACCGCTTGGCGAGGTGTACCAGTTCCGCATGGTCAGCGACCGGCATGACCTCTACCAGCAGCGGGCCGAGCTGCAATGGACCGTGACGCGCGTTCTGAAGGCGGTGCCGGGCGTCGCCGACGTCGTGTGCTTCGGCGGCTACTTGAAGGAAGTGCACGTGCGGGCCTATCCGGACCGGCTGCGTGCGCATGGCATATCGCTCACCGATGTGGCCGATGCGCTGGGCAAGACCAATGTCAACGTCGGCGGCGGCTTCCTGCGCTACGGCGACCAGGAGCTCACCGTCCGCGGCATCGGCTACATCACCTCGGTGGATGATATCCGCCGCACGGTCCTCAAGACGCGCGATGCGACGCCGGTGACCGTCGGCGACGTTGCCGAGATCGTCATGTCGAACACGCCGCGCCGCGGCGCCATCGGCTACAACGAGGAAAAGGAAGCGGTCGAGGGTTTCGCCCTCATGCGCCGCGGCGAGAACCCGTCGCGTGTGCTCGACGGCGTGCATAAGAAGGTGGCCGAGCTGAACGACAAGATCCTGCCGCGTGGCATGAGGATCGAGCCGTTCTACGACCGCACCACGCTCGTCTCGAACACGCTCAACACGGTGAACCAGAACCTGCTGCACGGCTTCCTCCTGGTCGTTGCGGTCGCATGGCTCTTCCTGCGCTCGATCGCCGGCTCGCTGATCGTCGCCGCGGTCATCCCGCTCGCGCTCCTTGGCGCGTTCATCGGCCTGTACCTCATGAAGCTGCCCGCGAACCTGATCTCGATGGGGGCGATCGACTTCGGCATCCTGGTCGACGGCGCCGTCGTGCTGGTGGAGAGCGTGATGCATGCCGTGCAGCACGAACGCCCAGAGCGCCGCCGCGACGTGCTGCGCCTCATCATCCGCGCCGCGGATCAGGTGGCGCGGCCGACGCTCTTCGCCATGCTGATCATCATTGCCGCGCTCGTGCCGGTGTTCACGCTCGAGCAGGTCGAGGGCCGCATCTTCCGGCCACTGGCGCTGACCTATTCGTTCGCGCTGCTCGCGGCGCTGGTGCTCGCGCTGACGCTGGTGCCGGCGCTCTGCGCCTTCGGCCTGGCGCGCGGCCGTTCGAGGCGGCGCAGACCATGCTGGTGGAAGTGCGCCGCCGCATCCTCACCTTCCCCGAGGTGGCGCAGGTGCTCTCCGAGAACGGACGACCGGAAGACGGCACCGACAACGAAAACCCGAACATGAGCGAGACCTTCGTGCGCCTGAGACCGCGCAACGAGTGGCGCAAAGGCTACGACAAGGACCGCCTCGCCGACGAGGTGCGGGCGCTGCTGCTCGAGATCCCGGGCGTGCGCTACAACATCTCGCAGCCGATCAAGGACAACGTGGAGGAGGCGGTGGCCGGCGTGCGCGGCAAGGTGGTGCTCAAGGTGTTCGGGACCGACGGCAAGCTGATGCGCGACATGCTCGACCAGGCGCGCGCGCAGATCGGCAAGGTTCCCGGCGTCGTCGATCTCGATCTCTACCGCGATGCCACGGTGCCGCAGCTACAGATCAACCTCGACCGCGACGCCATAGCGCGCGCCGGCCTGACGACCGGCGTGGTGAACGATTTCATCGGCACCGCGCTTGCCGGCAAGGTGGCGACCACCTTCTGGGAGGCCGAGCGACCAGTCCCGGTGCGCCTCATGCTGCCGGTCGCCGTGCGCGAGAACCAGCTCGCGATCGGCGAGCTCGCCGTGCCGCGGCCCGCCGGCGGCAGCGTGCCGCTGCGCCAGCTGGCGCAGATTGGCGTCCTCTCGGGGGCCGCCAACATCTATCGCGAGTCGAACAGCCGCTACCTTGCGCTCAAGTTCAACGTCGAGGGACGCGACATGGGCTCGACGGTGAACGACGCGATCGATATCGTGAACCAGAACGTGAAGGTGCCCGACGGCTACTACCTGCAATGGGGCGGCGAGTTCGAGAACCAGCAGCGCGCCATCAAGCGCCTGGAGGTCATCGTGCCGGTGGCGCTCGCCGCGGTGCTCGCGCTCCTCTATAGCGCCGTTCAGTCGGGCCGCGCGGCGGCCGCCATCATGCTCGCCGTGCCGTTTGCGCTTACCGGCGGGGTGTTCGCTCTGAAGCTCGGCGGCATGCCGCTCTCGGTGAGCGCGGTGGTCGGCTTCATCGCGCTTCTGGGCCAGGCCTCGCTCCTTGGCCTGCTGCAGGTGAGCGCCATTGAGCAGCATCGTGCGGCGGGAGCCACCCTCGAGGCGTCGATCGCCGCCGGCGCGGTGGAGAAGCTGCGAGCGGTGCTGATGGCCGCCCTGCTTGCGCTCTTCGGGCTCTTGCCCATGGCGCTCTCGCAGGATATCGGCAGCGAGACGCAGCGCCCGTTCGCGCTGGTCATCGTCGGCGGCATGGTGACCACGCTGATCGTGACGCTTTTCGTGCTGCCCGGCGTCTACGCCATGCTCGCCTCCGAGCGCTATAGCACGCCCGAGAGCGAGGATGAAGCGGCTTAGCGCGCTCGCCGCGCTCGCGCTGCTCGCCGCGCCCGCCGCGGCGCAATCGCCGCCGGCGCCGTTGCCATCCGAGATCACGCTGGCGGACGTGCTGCGCATCGTCGAGTCGAGCCCGCGCGTCGCCGTGTCGGCGCGCGAAGCCGACATTGCGCGGGCCGAGCGCGCGGCGGCCGGCGCGCTTCCCAATCCCACGCTCTCGCTCGGCCGGTCGAGGCCGGCCGGCGGCGAGCGCACGATGTTCGATGCGAACTCGCAGGACCAGGCGATGCTCGAGCTGCCGGTGCCGATCTTCGGCCAGCGTGGCGCGCGCATGCGCGCCGCCGATTTCCAGGTAGAGCGTGCGCAGTCGCAGCTGCGCCTGACGCTCGGCGAAACCAGGCGCCTCTCGGCGCTCGCCTTCCTGCGGCTTCTCGGCGCCCAGGAGACGCAGCTGGCGCGGCGCGCGGCCGCGGCGGACGTCGAGCGCATCCGCACGCTCGTCGCCGGCCGCCAAGCAAGCGGCATGGCGAGCCGCTACGACGCGGCACGCGCCGATGCCGAGGCCGCGCTCGCCAACCTCGGCGTGCAGCGTGCCGCCACCGAGGTAAATGAGCAGGCGGCCACGCTCGCCGGGCTGGTCGACGCGCGCGGCTGGCGCCCGCGCGCCCGCGGCTCGCTCGCCCAGCTGCGCACCGAGCTCGGCGAGCCGCCGACCGATCTCGCGGCGAACGCGGCGCTTCGCGCCGCGCGCGACGAAACCGCGGCCGCCGAGGCGCGCATCGAGCTCGCGCGGCGCGAGCGCTATCCCGTGCCGGCGGTGCAGCTCGGCCGCGCCTGGACGAGCGGGCCTTTCGGCGCCGCCAATTTCGTCGGCGTCACGAGCGAGATCCCGATCCTCGATACCCGCCGCGCCGGCGTCGACCGTGCGGTTGCCGAGCACGGCGCGGCGCGCGAGCGCGAGCGCGGCGTCGCGGCCACCGTGCAGGCGGAGCTCGGCAAGCAGCGCGAGGCGCTCGAGCTTCGCCGCGAGGCGCTGGCGCGCTTCGAGCGCGACGTCTTCGAGCGCCAATCCGCCTTTCTGGAAATGGCCGAGAGCGCCTACCGCCTCGGCAAGGGCACGCTCTTCGAGCTGCTCGATGCGCGACGCACGCAGCTCGAGGCGAGCGTCGCGCGCGTCGAGCTGCTGACCGCGCTGCTCGAGGCCGAGCTCGAGCTGCGCGCGCTCGCCGGGGAGCTATAACCTCAGCGCAGCTCGTAGGCGAGGCGCACGAGCAGGAAGTTGACTCCCGGATTGGGATTGCGCAGGCCGGCGTTCGATAGATGCTGCAGCCTTACCCCGAAGTCGTAGTGCCCGCGGCGCAGCCCGACGCCGATGTGATCGCCGAACTGGAAATGCGTACTCAAGGTGACGTCGGGCTTGATATGCGTGTCCGACAGGAAATGCAGGCCGATCGCGGCTTCGAGGTACGGACCGCTTTTGCGCGAGCGCGCATAGCGAAACACCGGCGTCATGCCGATGTCATATATCGGGCCTTCCTCGGTCGACCAGTAGCCGAGCGACGCCTCGAGAAGCACGTGCACGTTATGCGGCTCGAGCTTCTGCAGCTGGTAATAAGAGTGCACGCCGACGCGCAAGAGCGACACCTCTCGATCGCCCTCGCCCAGCTCGAGCGAAAAGCCGTCCGCCGCGTGCGCGGCGAAGGCTATGAGGAGCAGCGCCGCGGCGAAAAGCCTCTTCATCTCGGTAAATAATATCGGATGGCCCAATACGTCTACACCATGCGCCGGGTGAGCAAGACCGTGCCGCCCAAGCGCACCATTCTCAAGAACATCTCTCTTAACTTCTTCCCGGGCGCCAAAATCGGCGTCCTGGGTCTCAATGGCTCCGGCAAGTCGACACTGCTCAAGATTATGGCGGGAGTCGACGACAACCACGACGGCGAAGTGATCCGCATGCCGGGCATCAAGGTCGGCTACCTCGAGCAGGAGCCGGGCCTCGGCGCCGGCAAGACCGTGCGCGAGACGGTCGAGGAAGCGCTCGGCGACGTTGCCGCCGCCAAGAAGCGCCTGGAAGAGGTCTACGCTGCGTACGCCGAGCCGGACGCCGATTTCGACAAGCTCGCCGAGGAGCAGGCGCGCCTGGAAGGGATGATCAACGCCGGCGGCGCCGACGAGCTGGAAGTCGCGGCCGATGCGCTGCGGCTGCCGCCCTGGGAGCAGAGCGTCGACGTGCTGTCCGGGGGCGAGAAGCGCCGCGTGGCGCTCTGCCGCCTGCTGCTATCGAAGCCCGACCTGCTCCTTCTGGATGAGCCGACCAACCATCTCGACGCCGAAAGCGTCGAGTGGCTCGAGCAGTTCCTGAGCCGCTTTCCCGGCACGGTCGTCGCCGTGACGCACGATCGCTATTTTCTCGACAACGCGGCCGGTTGGATCCTCGAGCTCGACCGCGGCTTCGGCATTCCGTGGGAAGGGAACTACTCCTCCTGGCTCGAGCAGAAGGAAAAGCGCCTGGAGCAGGAGGCGTCCCAGGAAGTCGCGCGCATCAAGGCGATGCACGCCGAGCTCGAATGGGTGCGGCAAAACCCGAAGGGCCGCCAGGCGAAGTCCAAAGCGCGCCTCGCCCGGTTCGAAGAATTGTCGCAATACGAGCATCAGGAAAGGAACGAAACCCAGGAGATCTTCATCCCGGTGGCCGAGCGGCTGGGCAACGAGGTGATCGAGTTCAAGAACGTCTCCAAGGGCTACGGCGAGCGGCTGCTCATCGACAAGCTGTCCTTCAAGGTGCCGCCCGGCGCGATCGTCGGCATCATCGGCCCGAACGGCGCCGGCAAGTCGACGCTCTTTCGCATGATCACCAAGCGCGAGAAGCCCGATTCCGGCTCGGTCGCGCTCGGCAAGACGGTGCACCTTGCGCATGTCGACCAGTCACGCGACGAGCTCTCGGCGGACAAGAGCGTCTGGGAAGACGTCTCGGGCGGCCAGGACATGATCAGCGTCGGCAAGTTCGAGATGCCTTCGCGCGCCTACATCGCGCGCTTCAATTTCCGCGGCGCCGACCAGCAGAAGCCGGTCGGCCAGCTCTCCGGCGGAGAACGCGGGCGGCTGCACCTCGCGAAGATGCTGCGCTCCGGCGCGAACGTGCTGCTGCTCGATGAGCCGTCCAATGATCTCGATGTGGAAACGCTTCGCGCGCTGGAGGAGGCGCTGCTCGAGTTCGCGGGCTCGGTGCTGGTCATCTCGCATGATCGTTGGTTCCTCGACCGCATCGCCACGCATATCCTCGCCGCCGAGGACGACTCGCACTGGGTGTTCTTCCCCGGCAACTACCAGGAGTACGAGGCGGACAAGAAGAAACGCCTGGGCGAGGAAGCCGCCCGGCCGCACCGCATGCGCTTCAAGGCGCTCGCCAAGTAGGCATGAGCAAGACCCGCATCGGCGCGTATTGCGTCCGTGACGGGAACGCCCCGTCGTCAGACCCGCGCTGATTTTTCAGGCGCCGGTGACGCCACCACAGCGTCACCGGCGATAGCCGGAGGCGACGCTCGCGCCCACAATGGACCATGGACTCTCGCGCCGAGCATCTCCAGCGCCGCGTACTCGTGACGCACAGCGCGCCGAAGTAGTGCTGCTAGAGCTAGAGACGGAGACCCGATGAACCTGACCAGCGACGCCACTGCCGGCGCATTGCTGATGGCCAAAGGCATCGCCGGCGGAATCGACGCATTGGCGCGGCATCTGCGGGTGCCGAAAAAGCAGCTCGCTAGCTGGATCGACGGGGAGGTGGAGACGCCGCGCACCGTCTTCCTGCGAGCAATGGATTACCTCTCGAGGGCGCTGCCGAAGTAAAGAGCGTTGCGCGACAATCGGCGACCATGCAGGTCGCCGGCGTCGAGGTCCTGGTCGAAGGTCGCGGCTCGCGCTCGATCGTCATGATCCACGGCTGGCCGGACACCCATCGGCTGTGGGACCCGCAGGTGGCGCTCTTTGGCGAGCGCTATCGCTGCGTGCGGTTCACGCTGCCCGGGTTTGACGACCGGCGCACGCCGTCCCTCGATGAGCTGGTGGAGACCATCCGCCGCGTCATCGAAGAAGTCTGTCCGGGCGAGCGGGTGACGCTCCTCGTGCACGACTGGGGCTGCGTGTTCGGCTACCAGTTCGCCCTGCGCCATCCGCAGCTCGTGGCGCGCGTCATCGGCATCGATGTCGGCGACGCGGGTTCGCGTGTCAATCTGGCCGAGCTTGGCGTCAAGGGACGCCTGCTCGTGCTCGCGTATCAGCTATGGCTAGCCACGGCCTGGCGCATCGGCGGCGCGCTCGGCGATCGCATGGCCCGCTTGGCCGCGCGCGTGCTGCGCTGCCCGGTCGAGTCGGCTCGCATCCATGCGCACATGGGCTACCCATACGCGATGCGCTGGTTCGGCGTCGCGGGAGGGCTCGGCAAGGCACGCGTGTTTCATCCGCAGGTGCCGATGCTCTACATCTACGGCGAGAGGAAGCCCTTCATGTTCCACTCGCGCGCGTGGGCAGACGAGCTGGCGGCGAAGGCGGGCAGCCGCGTGCTCGGCCTGCCGACCGGGCACTGGGTGATGATCGGACGGCGGCGCGAGTTCGACGAAGCAGTGCTCTCATGGCTCGCGGAAACCGAAAGCGGCGATCAGCGGCCCTTGCCGTCTTCGGAGCGCCAGAACTTCTCCATCTCGAGGTAAGTGAAGGACGCCGACCAGGTGATGAGCACGAAGCCGCACAGCGCCTCGGTGGCGGAAGTGAAGCGGATTGGGCCGACCGGCGCGATGTCACCGAAGCCGACGGTGGAGAAGGTCACCGCCGAGAGGTAGACGCATTCGAAGAAGTCGACGTACTCCGGGCCATCCAGCCCGCCCGTTGCGCGCCACTGCAGCAGGCACCAGATGGTGGCGCCGAAAATCACCACCTCGAGCGTGTGCACCAGGATCACCGACAGGATGCCGTAGAGCACTTTCGAGCGCCGCTGCACGCTGCTCTGGCCGAGATGGCGCCAGACGAACACCAGCGCCTCGTATTGCAGGAGCACGCACAGCGCGACGGCCAGGACCGTGGCCGCGATCACGGTGAGATGGACCGCAACGTATTCGACCATCAGAGGTAGGGAGCGAAAAGGCGCGCGACGCCATCGCGCAGCTTCGCGGGGAAGGAGCGTGCGTTCAGCATCTCGAGCGTGAGCTGCTGCGCGCCGGCGATGCGCGCCTGGATCAGGCCGTCCATGTGCGCGCCGAACTCGACGCTGTAGCACTCGACGTTCATCTCGAAGTTGAGGCGCAGGCTGCGCGCGTCCCAGTTTGCCGAGCCGAT
>JAEKLK010000048.1 GCA_019509895.1 Betaproteobacteria bacterium
TGGGCGCTCTACCGCAAGCGCGAGACACCGCGCATCAGGAAGCCGATCGACAGGGTGGGACTCGCGCTGCTGGTCGTCTGGGTGGGCGCACTGCAACTGATGCTCGACAACGGCAAGGACCTCGACTGGTTCGCCTCGCCCCTCATCATCGCCTTGGGCATTGCGGCCGCGCTCGCGTTCTGCCTGTTCCTCGTCTGGGAGCTCACCGAGGAGCACCCGGTGGTGGATCTGTCGCTCTTCCGCAACCGCAACTTCTCGACCGGCACGCTGGCGATTGCGCTCGCCTATGGCGCCTACTTCGGCAGCATCGTGCTGGTCCCGCTGTGGCTGCAGCAGTTCCTCGGCTACACCGCGACCGACGCCGGGCTGGTGCTCGCGCCGGTCGGCTTCCTGGCGCTCCTCCTCACGCCGATGGTCGGCCGGACCGCGGGCAAGGTCGACCCGCGCATCTACGCCACCACGTCGCTCGTCATCTTCGCGATCGTCGCCTGGCTGCGCTCGCGCTTCAACACCGAGGTGGACCTCTGGACGCTCGTCTGGCCGACCATCCTGCAGGGCGCGGCGGTCTCCTGCTTCTTCATCCCGCTCGTCAACCTCGCGCTCGGCGGCCTGCGCCAGGACCAGATCGCCGCCGCGTCGGGACTGAATAACTTCCTGCGCATCACCGCGGGCGCCTTCGCCACCTCGACCGTCACGTCGTTGTGGGAGAGCCGGGCGGCGCTGCATCATGCGCAGCTCGTCGAGCACCTGACGCTCGGTAGTCCGCAGACCAGCGCGACGCTCGATCTGCTCAGCCGCCTCGGAATGAGCGACCTGCAGCGCTATGCGTATCTGGAGCGACAGGTCAACCTGCAGGCGTTCACGCTATCGGCGCTCGACCTCTTTTACGTCTCCGCGATCCTGCTCGTACTCCTCATTCCGCTTCTATGGATCGCTCGCCCGCCGAAGGGCCGTGCGGGCGCTGCGGCCGCCGGAGCGCATTGAGGTCAATGTCTGCCGCTACTGCTCGCCTGCTTCGTCGAGCAGGTCGTCGAGCAGGTCGAGGAGGGTCGAAATCTTATGATCGGGAATGTCCGTTCTGCCGGCGAGCCAATCTTCCAGAATCGCAACCGGCACTCCCAAACGTTGTGCTGCCGCAGATCTACCCATTCGGGAAACTGCCTGCACCAAAAGCCGACTACGGGTAATCGATGTCACGAACGCAACTCCAGCGGGGCTGTTACACCGGCGCGCGGAATGTAGCGGACGGGTTGCGGGAGACCTAGGTAAATTCCGCCAATCGATCGGCCGAATGCGCCAATTGGGGCTAATGCCGCTTTGGTAATCCGAACGCGCAGGAGGGCGCGCGGGAAATGCACCCGTCGCTGAAGGACGGGGTCGCTGTGCTACTTATCGTTGCTGGCGGCGCGCTCCTGTACCTGCTGCATCGCGCCGTCGATCTTCTGTTGCATCTGCTGCATGGTCTTTTGGCCCTGCTCGAGCTCCTGCTTTTTGATCGAGGCGGCAGTGGCGGCAGTCGTGGCGGTTTCCACGCCACATCCCGCGAGCATGGCGGCTGCGGCAATTGCGGCTAGCATTTTCATGGCGGACCTCCGAGCAAATGTTCGCAGACATTACGCGCAGACTGGCCGTGGCACCGCTAAGTTATTCACATCAGCCGCGCTCGTGTCGAACGTTTGCGCGGCTGCATATGGCGAGCGCGGCCCTTAAGAGCGAGTTAACAAGCTTCCCTGTAAGCTCCGATCATGCGTTGGATGGCGCTGCTTGCCGGGCTTGCGGTCACGGGCGCTTTCGCGGAGACGATCTCCGGAACGGTGACCAAGATCATCGACGGCGACACACTGGTCGTTCGCGATGCTGCTAAGAAGCGGCACACCGTGCGCTTGGCTGAAATCGACGCCCCGGAGCCGAAGCAGCCGTTCTACGCCGAGTCGGGCCGTTCGCTCGCCGAGCTCTGCCACCGCAAGGCCGCCACGGTCGAATGGTCGGTGCGCGACGAGGGCCAGCGCTACATCGGCTATGTGACCTGCGCCGGCAAGGATGCCAATGGCGAGCAGCTAAAGCGCGGCATGGCGTGGGCATCGCCGAAGGGCACCCGCCCGACCTCGGCGCTCTACGAGCTCGAGACGTATGCGCGTCTGCGGCGCATCGGCCTGTGGGCGGATGACCAGCCCGTCGCGCCGTGGGAGTTCGCCGCCAGGAAGTAAGATAATCGGCGCCTTTCGCGAGCGCCGAAGCAAGCCATGTCCTCGGAAATTTCCGTCCGTTTTCGCTCACTGCGCTCGTCCGCGCCGTTCTGGTCGCTGCGCTACCACGACGAGCGCCGCGAATCTCTCGCCATGCGCCAGGACACGATCGAGCCGCCGTCCCTTTCCTTCGACCGCGGCGCGATGCTGACGGCGATCGTCGATGGCGGCTACGGCTACTGTGCAACGAGCGATCTCTCGGCCGCGGGGCTGCAGGCGGCGCTCGATCGGGCAACGCGCTGGGCGGAGGCGACGCGCGGCAAGAGCGTGGTGCGCTATGAGCCTTCGCAGATGGACGCGCCGCGCGGGGAGTATCAGAGCGCGGCACTCGCTGAGCCGCCGTCGCGCAGCGCCATTCACGACATGCTCGCGGCGGAGTGCACGGGCGCGAAGCTCGATGACCGGATCGTCGAGCGCTTCGCGGCGGTCGGTCTCTACGACCAGGAGCGCGCGTACTTCACCAATACCGGCGGCGAGGTGCGGCAGCGCTTTCGCTTCACGGTGCCCTATATGCGTGTCACCGCGAACCAGGGCACGGTGACGCAGGCGCGCTCGCTCGATTACGAGCAGCAGGGGGGCTTCGAGCTGATAGAGCGCTCGCGTTTCGCCGGCAGCGGCGCCCGGCTGGCGGAGGAGGCGCTCCTCCTTATCGCGGCACCCAACTGTCCGTCGGAGAAGATGGATCTGTTGTTGATGCCCGACCAGATGATGCTGCAGGTGCATGAGTCGGTCGGCCATCCGCTCGAGCTCGACCGCATCCTCGGCGACGAGCGCAATTACGCCGGCACGAGCTTCGTCACGCCAGACATGTTCGGCACCTATCGTTACGGCTCCGAGCTTTTGAATGTCACTTTCGACCCGACGCGGCGCGAGCAGCTTGCCTCCTTTGCCTTCGACGATGATGGCTCGCCGGCAGAGAAGGTGTTCCTCATCAGGAACGGCCTGCTCGTCGCGCCGCTTGGCGGGCGGCTCTCGCAGTCGCGCGCCGGACTCCCGGGTACGGCCAATTCGCGCGCCTGCGCGTGGAACCGGCCGCCCATCGATCGCATGGCGAACATCAATGTCGAGCCGGGCACGAGCACGCTCGACGCCATGGTTTCATCGATCCGCCGCGGCATCCTGATGCGCACCAACGTCTCCTGGTCGATCGACGATTCGCGCAACAAATTCCAGTTCGGCTGCGAGTGGGGCGAGCTCATCGAGGAGGGCCGCCGCACGAGGGTGGTGAAGAACCCGAACTACCGGGGCGTCTCGGCGACGTTCTGGCGCAGCCTCCGGGCGGTGGGCGATGCGACCACCTTCGAAGTCCACGGCACGCTTTACTGCGGCAAAGGCGAACCCAACCAGGTGATCCACTGCGGCCATGCGGCACCCGCGTGCGTCTTCGCGGGCGCCGATGTCTTCGGCGGTGCCGAGTGAGCCGTCGCGGCATGCCCGAAAGAAAAATCGCGCTTCCGCCGACAAATCGAGGCACGCCGCCTGCATCACCGCTCCCATCCCCTGGAGGATGGAGCGATGCGCCTGCGTTTCAGCGAGCACTACGTACAAAGCGTGCCCGAATCACCCGGTATTTTTTGCCTGTGGGACAACCAGCACCTGGTCTATGTCGGCCGTTCCGCCCCGCGGTCCAACCTGCGCACGGAGCTGCACCACGCGCTGACGGTGGCGATGGCGGCGGACCTGAGCGCCACCCACTTCAGCTACGAGGTGACGAACGCGCCGAAGACGCGCGCCGCCGAGGAGCTGCGCGAGCACTTCGAGCGCTGGGGCGCGCTGCCGCGCTACAACGAGTCGGGCCGGCGTGCCGATGAAAGGGCAGTTCTTCAGCCTCGCGGCGCGCCTTGATCAGGACCTCGCGAGCAGCGAGACGCTGCTCTGCAACGTTTCCGCCGAACGCTCGGACTTCATCCGCTTCAACAAGGCGCTGGTGCGCCAGGCCGGGAGCGTCTCGCAGTGCTATCTCACCCTCCGGCTGCTGAGTAATCGCCGGCAGGCGTCGGCCACCCTGGCGCTCGCCGCCAGCGACGATGACCTGGCCCATGCGCGCGAGGCGCTCGCGAGCCTGCGCACGACCCTGCGCGAGCTGCCCGAAGATCCCTGGCTGCTGATCAACGAGAACCCGCAATCGGGCGATGCCGAGCGCCGCGGCAAGCTCGCGCCCTCGGCCCAGGTGGTGGAAGAGGCGATCGGCACGGCGCACGGCCGCGACCTCGTGGGCTTCTATGCCGGCGGCACGATCTACCGCGGCTTCGCCAATTCGCTCGGCCAGCGCAACTGGCACGAGATCGACACGTTCAATTTCGACTGGAGCTTCTATCGCCAGGGAGACCAGGCGGTGAAGACCGGCTACGCCGGCTTCGATTGGGATGCGGCGGCGCTCGCCGGCAAGATGGCGCAGGCGGGCGAGCGCCTCGAGCTTCTCGCGCTTCCCCGGCGCACCATCGAGCCGGGCGAGTATCGCGCCTATCTGGCGCCGGCGGCGCTGAACGACATCGTCGGGCTGCTCGGATGGGGCGGCTTCTCGGCGCGAGCGCGGCAGACGAAGCAGAGTCCGCTCCTTCGCATGCAGGAAGGCGCGACGTTGTCGCCGCGCATCACGTTCACGGAGAACATCGCCGAGGGCATCGCGCCCGCCTTCCAGGGCGAGGGCTTCATGAAGCCGCCGCGCGTCGTCCTGATCGATCGAGGCGAGCTCGGCGAGCCGCTGGTATCACCGCGCTCCGCCAAAGAGTATGGCCTCGCCACCAACGGCGCCGGCGGCGGCGAAGCGGCGGACTCGCTCGACGTCGCCGCGGGCACGCTCGGGGAAGAGGAAGTCCTCTCAGCACTCGACACCGGCTTGTACATCTCGAACCTGTGGTACCTCAACTTTTCGGATCGTGCCGCCGGACGCATCACCGGCATGACGCGCTTCGCGACGTTCTGGGTTGAGCGCGGCAGGATCGTCGCGCCGGTGACGCCGATGCGCTTCGATGAGTCGATCTACCGCCTGCTCGGTGACGCGCTCGTCGGTCTCACGCGCGAGCGCGAGCTCGTGCCCGACCCGTCCACCTACGGCGAGCGCCAGACATCGAGTGCCCGGCTGCCGGGCGCGCTGGTGAGCCGCCTGCGCTTTACGCTATAGACGGTTGCCTCCTGCAGCCAGCTGCGCGCGTGGGCTGCTTCCGTAGTCCGCCGCGACGTCGGCAATCAGCCTCGAGAAGCTGGCGATTCTTTATACGTCGCGAGACCGGCGAAGAGTCCCAGGGAAATAATGACCGCCCTGGCCCCGAATTCCGAATCGCTATTTGTAGAAGACGTGCCGACCGATGCGCGTGACGCGCCGCTTTTCCTTCGCCCAATCGGGGCGGATGTAGCTCGCGTGGAAGTAGAGCGCGCCCTGGAGCTGCGGCGTGTAGCGGTTGTAGTAGACGGCCTCGGCGACCTGCTGCGCGCGCTGCCATTCGTCGCCGGTCGGCTCGGGCAGCTTCTTGAACTCGGTCCAGGAGAAGGCGCCGACCATGCGCTTGCGCAGGGGGTCCCACGACTGCTGGTAGACGACCTCGCACAGCGTGCGCGGGAAGAGGCGCGACGCCTTGCGGTTCATGGTCACCTCGGCGACCGCGAACTGGCCGGCGATCGGCTCGCCGCGCGCTTCGAAATAGACGTTGCGGGCGAGGCAGGCGAGGTTCTCGTTATGGAAGGCGCGCTGCCGTTCCCGTCGCGCATCCTGGTAGGCGAACACCGTCTGCAGCGAGTACACCAGGCCCACGACGACGCAGGCGGTGAAGATGGCGAAGAACCACGCCGCCTTGTCGGCGCGGTACCAGAAGAAGCGCACGTTGCGGCGCAGATCGGCGTACGCGGAAAGCATGGCGGCTCACTGTGCCGACCCACCGTGGCGTGCGAAAGGTAACAATACGCACATGGAAAAAGCCCAATTCAGCGTCCGTGACATCCTCGCCGGACGCGCGCCGAAGGAATCGCAAATCACGGTCAGAGGCTGGGTGCGCACGCGCCGCGACTCGAAAGCCGGCATTTCTTTCATCCATGTTTACGATGGCTCGTCGCTCAATCCGGTGCAGGTCGTCGCGCCGAGCACGCTCGCGAATTACTCCTCCGACGTACTGCGGCTCACGAGCGGCTGCGCGATCGAGGCGAGCGGCGCGATCGTGCCGTCGCCGGCGAAGGGGCAGCCTTTCGAGATGCAGGCGAGCGAGATCGGTGTCGTCGGCTGGGTCGAGGATCCGGACCACTATCCGATCCAGCCGAAGCCGCACTCACTCGAGTTCCTGCGCGAGGTCGCGCATTTGCGTCCGCGCACCAACGTGATCGCGGCGGCGACGCGCGTGCGCCATACGCTCGCGCAGGCGATCCATCGCTTCTTCCACGAGCGCGGTTTCTTCTGGGTCAATACGCCGATCATCACCGCCGCCGATGCCGAGGGCGCGGGCGCGCTCTTCCGCGTCTCGACACTCGAGCTCGTCAACCTGCCGCGCACGCCGGAGGCGAAGGTCGATTTTGGGCGCGATTTCTTCGGGCGCGAGACATTCCTCACCGTCTCCGGGCAGCTCAACGTCGAGTGCTATTGCCTCGCGATGAGCAAGGTCTACACCTTCGGTCCAACCTTCCGCGCCGAGAACTCGAACACCAGCCGCC
>JAEKLK010000049.1 GCA_019509895.1 Betaproteobacteria bacterium
GCGCGAGGCCCGGCGCGCTTCGCCGCCGGTGGCATACACCCACAGCACCGCGGGCAGCGCGGCAAGGCGTGCGGCGCGCGGACCGAGCAGGCGCGAGGCGGCGACCACGAAGCGCAGGCCGAGCGTGCTGCCGCGCTCCGCGACGCGTGACCAGTGCACCGCGCGCCCCGCCGGCCGCAGCAGCCGCCACAGCATCTCGCCCACCAGGCGCGTGTGGGTAGCGCTGATCCGCAGGTTGTCGCGCACCATCCGGAAATGCGAGATGCCGCCGACCGGGTAGGTGACGCGTGTCGGCACGTTGACGATTGGCAGGCCTTTCCACGCGAGCCGGACGGCGATGTCGATGTCGAAGCTCATGCCGCGCGCGAGCCGGGTACGCTCGGCGATCGCCAGCGTCGGGGCGAGGGGGTAAAGCCGAAAGCCGCACATCGAATCGCCGATTGCGAGCGAGCGCGTCTCGATCCATACCCAGAAATGGGTGATGTAGCGGCCGTAGCGGCGGCTCACCGGTGCATCGCTCTGATAGAGCGGCAGGCCGCACACCACCGCGGTGGGCTGGCTGCGCCCCTGCTCGAGAAAGAGCGGCACGTCCTCCAGGCAGTGCTGCCCATCCGCGTCCACCTGCAGGGCATGCGTAAAGCCGCGCGCGGCCGCCTCGCGCAGGCCGGTCACGACTGCCGCGCCCTTGCCGCTGTTGCGCTCCAGGCGCAGCATCTGCACCCGCGGCTGGCGCAGCGCCAGCGCGCTCAGCGCGAGCGCAGTGCTCGATTTCGAGCCGTCGTCGACCACGATCACCTGCAGCCCCTGCGCGATCAGCTGGTCGACCACGGCAGCGACCGTGTGGCCATGGTTGTAGCAGGGCACGACCGCGCACGGGCGAAAGCTCACCGGAAGAGCACCGTGCCGCTCGATACCGTGCGCGCCCCATCCGCGTAGGCGAAGCGCAGCCGGCCGGGATCGCACTCGAGCCTCAGGACGAGCTCGCTCTCGGGCAGGACGGGGGCACGGCATTTGAAGCCGTCGACGCCGTAACTCTCGCTCAGCCGCTCGCTCAGTTGACCGAAGTGCTCGCGCGCGAGACGCACCGCCCAGTCGATCTGCAGGACGCCCTGCAGGATCGGGCACCCGGGAAAGTGCCCATCGAAATGTTCGAGCGTGCGCGGCACGAAAAGCCGCAGCGTCACGGCCTTGCCGTCGCGCGTCGCGTCACGCACCTCAGGCATCATCGGAGGGCTCCGCGAACAGGCGCTCGATGCCTGCCGCGGCCAGCTTGCCCCGCTCGTCGTAGGGCAGCGCCTCGACGAAGCGGAAGCTGCGCGGCAGGAGCGTCGGATCGAGCTCGCGCGCCAGATGCCGGCGCAGCGCCTCGCGCACGGCGCGCGTGCCCTCGCGCTGGAGCGCCGCGCTGCCCGCAGTCGTCGGCACGATTACAACGCCCAGGCGCTGCGCGCCCGCAAGCGTTACGGCGCAGGCGCCGCTGACCCAATCGTGGCGCGCAAGGAGCTGCTCGAGTTGCGGCAGCGACAGCCGCTTTCCTTCGACCTTCACCACGCGGTCGAGGCGTCCGCGCAGCAGGAAGCGGCCGTCCTCCAGGAGCTCGGCGGCATCATCCATGCAGTACCCGCGCTCACTCAGGTAGGGTGAGTCGAGCGTGAGTGCGTCATCCGCCCCGAGCGTCACGCCGATGCCGGGGAACGGCGTCCAGGCGTCCTCGCGTGCCGAGCCGTCGCGGCTTCGCCAGGCGACGCCGCCGGTCTCCGTGCTGCCGAACACTTCGAAGGGCGCCTGCCCGAAGGCCGCGCGGTAGCGCGCCGCCGCGGCAGCGTCGAGCGGTCCGCCGGAGGAGAAGACGCGCTGCGGCTTGCGCCACTCGGCGAGCGGCAGGAGGTCGGGGAAGCGCGCGAGATGCGCCGGGGTGGAGACCAGCACATAGGCGCCGCGCTTCTCGGCGCAGGCGCGAAGCTGCATCGGGTCGGAGATGGTCGTTTCCTCGACCGGCCGCCCGGCAGCGAGCGGCCACAGCACGCGAAAGAGCAGACCGTAGATGTGGTAGTGCGGCACGGTCGCCAGCACCGAGCTACCGGCGAGGGTCGCGCCGCACACCGCATGCAGATTCTCGATTTCGCGTTCCAGCTGCGCGAGCGTTTTCTCGACGCGCTTGGCGGCGCCGGTGCTGCCCGATGTATAGAGCGCCAGCCGGCAGCTCGCCGCCACCGGGACATTCAGCAACGTAGAGGTCGTGGTGGAGAGCGCGTCGATATCGGTGTCGCGCAGCACCGCGACGCCGGTCCCTTTCAGCATGGTGATCGCTTCGGGCTGCAGGCTCGACGGGATGAGCGCTTCACGGCCGCCGCGCCAGGCGGCGAGCAGGGCGGTGAGAAATGGGAAGGGTCGCGCGCAGGCCAGCACGACGGCCGCTGCGCCGGAGGCGTCGAGCTGGCGCGAAAGCGCCGCGGCCCGTGCGCACAGTTCGGCCCAGGTGACCGGGCGGTCGAGCGACCAGCCGACCAGTTGCGACGCGGGCCGGTCGAACATCAGCGCACCTCCGGAAAGAGCCGGCGGCGCACGAGCCACTCACCCGCGAAGAGCAGCCCCATCGCCACGTACGAGAGGAGGCCGGTATAGAGGGCCCATACTTCGCGGCTCGACCAGACCGCCGTCCATGTCGCGATGAAGCCGTTCACCACGAAGAAGGCGCACCAGACCCGGGTGACCTGGCGGGTGTAGCGCACGCCGGCTGCGGGCAGGTCAGGGGTCTTGAGCCGCGCGAGCCGCTCGATGATGGTCGGCGGGTTGAGCAGCGATAGGCCGAAGACCACCAGGAAGGCGCCGGAAATCGCCGCCGGATAAAGCCGCAGCAGCGTCTCGTCGTTCTCGACCAGCGCGCCGAGGCAAAGCAGCACGAGGGTAGCCAGGATGCCGCGCGAGACCCATGAGAGCTCGCGCAGGTAGCGCTGGGCATACAGTCGCCGCCGCCATACCAGGATCGCGATCAGCCCCGCCGCCACCACGCGCGGCTCGAGCCAGATGAGCGCGCAATAGATGCCAACGGGATACGCGAGCGCCGCCGCGAGGCGCGCTGCGGCACGCGAACCGGGCATTGTCAGGCGGCGAGCAGGCGGTCGACCGCCACCATCACGTCGTTGACCGTCCGTACGCTGCGGAATTCGTCGGGCTTGATGCGCTTGCCGGTCATTTCCTGCAGCTTGATGGCGAGGTCGACGGCATCGATGCTGTCGAGATCGAGGTCGCGGTAGAGGTCCGCCTCGGGCGTGACGCGCGAAGGATCGATCTCGAAGGTGTCGGCGAGGAGCTCGCGCAGGCGCGAGAGGATCTGGGTCTGCGTCATGCGGCGGCTCCTTGGGAGCGGATCAGGTCGGCGAGCGTGCGCACCGAGCGGAAGTGCTCGCGGATGCGCTGGTCGCCTCGCTCGAAGTGCAGGCGGTATTTCTTCTGCAGGGCAACGCCGAGCTCGAGCGCGTCGATCGAGTCGAGCCCGAGTCCCTCATCGTTGAAAAGCAGCGTGTCGTCGCCGATGTCCTCGGGACGCACCTGCTCGAGGTTCAGCACCTCGACGACGAGATACTTCAATTCACGCAGCAAGTCGCTCATGGCCTTGGAGATGATCGATGAAATAGTGTTCCAGAACCTGCGTCAGGCTGCGCGCGCCGCGCTTTGCGGGTAGGAGCGCGGCCGCCGATGTGCTCGGCAGCGCTTCGATGCTGATGCACGAGGTGCGCGGCGGCGTCTGGTACCACTTCGCGCCGCGTGCGAGGAAGCGCGGCTCGCAGCGCAGGATTACCGGCATGATTGGCACGCCGGTGGCGAGCGCGATGTGCGCGGCGCCGCGCACGAAATGCAGCGGCGCGCCGGGCGCGCTGCGCGTGCCTTCGGGGAAAATGATGAGCGGCAGGCCGTTCGCGAGGCGGGCGGCGCAGCTCGGCACTAGCGTCTCGGGCTGGTCGTTCCTGATATAGCCCGCGGCGCGTACCACGCCACCCAGGAACGGATTGCGCCATAGCGCGCTCTTCACCACACAGAGTGCGTTGGGAATGTGCGCGATGAGCACCACGATATCGAGGTAGCTCGGGTGGTTCGCGAGCACCAGTGCCGGCCCGATGTGCTGCAGCGTGGCCAGGTTGCGCTTTTCGATGCGCACGATGCGTAGGGCCTGCAGCACCGCCAGCAGCGCCAGGAACGAGCCGCGCACGACCACGCGCGCGCGCCGCTCGCTGACCGCCCGCCCGCCCGGTGCGAGGCGCAGCAGCGGAAAAACGATAAGCGACAAAATCATGCCGCCGAGGCCGAAAAGGGCGAAGCAGACGCCGACCACGGCGCTTCGCCATGCAACGTTAAGCGTGGCCATGCCGCCTCCAGGACCAAGCACGCCCGGCCCCGCGCCACGTGGACGCCGCGCCACGCTCAAGGCAATCGAGAAACGCGCCCGGCGCGCCTTCGGCGTCGTCCTCGGCATCGTTCTCGCGCCAGCTCATGACCACGCTTTGCCGCTCTTCACGCGAATCCAGGCGAACGGCCAGTGCGTGTGCTGCCCGCGGTGAGTCGACCAGCGTTCGGTAGATCGCTGGCGGCGGCTCATCCGCGTAAGCGAGCACGACCGGACCATCCTGTCCATCCCATGCCTGCGCGGCCGCCTCGATGAGCGCCATCGGCAAGGTGTCCTCCCCGGAAGCGACGGCGGTGGAGGCAGAGCGGTCCTTGCGCGCAATGCCGTACAGGCCGATGGCGGCGTTCAGCACCGAAAGGCTGAAGGCTGTCGGGGACGGCATCTCGTCGTGCGCCAGCTGCCCAAGCAGCTCGGCGCTGCGCGCGAGCTCGCCGTGGCGTGAAGCGAAGATGGTGCGGACCTGTTCCCCTGGCCGCACGCAAGAATGAGCGACGTGCAAAGCGATGCGATCGAGTAACGACAAGCGCCGCCGGATTTGCGGATCGATGAAGGCGACCTGCGGCGAGGCCTCCTGACCTGTCGCCCGCCAGGCAGCCCACGAGGCGACCGGCAATGCGACCTGCGAGTCCATTAGATTCCCCCTAAACTTCCGCGCTGCGCTGGCGCGGCGCCCTTTTGCTGCCCCGCGGATGATACGCCCGTTCACGGGGCGTCGCCGCCCCAGCCGCCGCCTGAAACGCGCCGCTCGTCAGCGCACTGCACGGGCCATAATTGGAACGGATGGGGCGCCTCGTTTTCGCGCTGCTCCTCGCGGCTTACGCGGCCGGCGAGGCGGCGGCGCAATATCCTTCGCGGCCGGTGCGCCTGGTGGTCCCGGCAAGCCCCGGTGGGGCGAGCGACCTCGTGGCGCGCATCCTCGCGCCATCCCTCTCCACAGAATTCGGCCAACCGTTCGTGGTGGAGAACCGCGTCACCTCCGGCGGCATCATTGCCACGCAACAGGTGGCCGACGCCCCCGCCGACGGCCATACGCTGCTTGTCACCTTCGACACGTTCGCCGTCAATCCCTTTCTCTACCCGCAGCTCAAATGGGATCCGCTGCGCGACTTCTCGCCGGTCATGCAGGTGTGCCGCTACCCCCAGGTCCTCGTGGTGCACCCGAGCCTCGGCGTGAAGACCGTCGGCGAGTTCGTGGCGCTCGCCAAGGAGCGTGGCGCGAGCCTCAACTACGGCTCGGCCGGGCCCGCGTCCTCGAGCCGCCTCGCCTACGAGCTCTTCAAGCAGGTCGCGGGCATCGAGACCGTACCGATCCACTATCGCGGCGGCGGCCCGGCGATGCAGGACCTGGTGGCCGGCCAGGTGCAGGTGATGCTCATCCAGGGCGGAGGCACCATCGCGCAGCACGTCAAGGCCGGCAAATTGACCGCGCTGGCGGTCAGTACCGCCGAGCGCTCGAAGTTCTATGCGGACCTGCCGACCATCGCCGAGACGTTGCCAGGCTTCGAGTCGCAGTCCTGGGCGGCGATCTTCGCGCCGGCGCACACGCCAAAGGCGGTGCTCGAGCGCCTGCACGCCGGCCTGGCGAAATTGCTCGCCGATGCCGGCGTTCGCGAGCGCCTGGAGGGCCAGAGCTGCGAGATCATCGGCGGCAGCCCGGAGGCGCTCACGGAGCTCGTCAAATCCGAGCAGGCGAAATGGGGTCGCCTGATCCGCGAAATGAAGATCACCATCGACTGACATGGCCGAGCGCAAGTACGCCGATCTGCACGAGCATCTCGAGGCCTTGGACAAGGCGGGACTGCTCATTCGCGTGCAACGCGCGATCAACAAGGACACGGAGATGCATCCGCTGGTGCGCTGGCAGTTCCGGGGCGGCGTCGCGGAGAAGGACCGCAAGGCGTTTCTGTTTTCGAATGTGACCGACAGCAAGGACCGCAGGTACGACATCCCGGTCGCGGTCGGCGCGCTCGCCGCGAACCGCGAGATCTACCGCATCGGCATGGGCTGCCCGCTCGAGAAGATCAACGAGGTCTGGACGCGCGCCATCGCCCAGCCGATCGCGCCGCGCGTCGTGACGGGCGCGCCGTGCCAGGAAATGGAAGTCCCGGGGCTGGAGGCGCTCCCGATCCCGATCTCGACGCCGGGCTGGGACATCGCGCCCTTCACCACGCTGTCGCAGTACATCACCAAGGATCCCGAGACCGGGGTACAGAACATGGGTATCTACCGCGGCCAGGTGAAGGCGCCGCGGCGGCTGGGCATGAACCCGTCGCTCGAGTTGCGCCCCGGCATATACACGCACTGGCAGAAGGCGAAAAAGAAGGGTCAGAAACTCGCCGCCGCCGTGGTGCTTGGCGCGCCGCCGTGCGTCGCTTTTACATCGGCGCAGAAGGTGCCGGAGACGCTCGACGAGCTGCACGTCGCGGGCGGCTTGGTCGGCGCGCCGATCAATGTCGTCAAGGCGAAAACCGTCGACC
>JAEKLK010000050.1 GCA_019509895.1 Betaproteobacteria bacterium
GTGTAGTCGACGAATTCCGCGCGGATCTTCTTGTCCGGCGTCTCGGTGAGCTTGAAAGCCTTGAAGCGTTCCATGGTCTCCTCTACTCGGCCTTGATGCCCGCCTGCTTGACCACGCGGGTCCATTTCTCGGTCTCGGCGGCCATGTGGCGGCCGAACTGCTCCGGCGTCATGCGCAGCACGTCGGCGCCTTCGTGCTGAAAGCGCTTCTGCGTCTCCGCGGAATCGAGGATGGCGGTGATGTCGCTCGCCAGCCGCTGCAGCACCGCCTGCGGCGCGCCAGCGGGCGCAACGATGCCCCACCAGTTGGTTGCTTCCGCGCCGGGCACGCCGGCTTCCGCGAAGGTCGGCACGTCCGGCAGCGCGGCGAGGCGATGCGGCCCGCCGACGCCGAGCGCGCGCAGCTTGCCGGCGCGCACCTGCGGCACGTTCTGCACCGCGCTGCCGATGTTCATGTGCACCTGGCCGCCGATCGTGTCGGTGAGCGCCGGACCGCCGCCCTTGTACTGAATGATGACGATGTCGATGCCGGTGGTCAGGCGAAAGAGCTCGGTCGCGAGATGCTGGAAGCTGCCGACGCCGGCCGAGCCGGCGTTTAACTCCCCCGGCCGCTTCTTCGCGAGCGCGATCAGATCCTGCACCGAGTTCACCTGCAGCGACGTCGGTACCACGAGCAGGCTCGGTCCCGTACCCACGGCCGCCACAGGCGCGAACCACTGCAGCGACTCGCCCGGCATGGCGCCGAGCGCGATGCTCACCGGATAGCCGACCGAGACGAAGAGCAGCGTGTAGCCGTCGGCCGGCGACTTGGCCGCAGCATTGATGCCGATGGTGCCGCCGCCGCCCGCGCGGTTGTCGACGACCACGCCCTGGCCGAGGCGTTCGCCGAGCTGGGCCGCGATCACGCGACCGACGACGTCGTTCGAGCCCCCCGGGGGAAACGGAATGATCAGGCGCACCGGCTTCGCGGGATAGGCCTGCGCGTGCGCGAACGCAGCGCCCAACGAGAGAAACATCGCCAGCAGGAGCCGCATCGCTATATTCTTGCACCGGCCATGGATAAATTGCCGAACTACCGCTCGGACTTTCGCACCATCCGTGACGAAGTGAGCGCCGCGGAATGGCAGGCGCGCGTCGAGCTCGCCGCCTGCTATCGCCTGATCGACTACTACGGCATGACGGATCTCACGTACAACCACATCACGGTGCGCGTGCCGGGCCCCGAGCACCACATCCTGATCAACCTGTACGGCCTGCTGTACAAGGAGATCACCGCATCCAGCCTCGCCAAGATCGATCTCGACGGCAACATCGTCTGCAAGCCCGATACCGATTACTACGTCAACAAGGCGGGCTACATCATCCACGGCGCCATCCACCGCGCCCGGCCCGACGTGCGCTGCGTGATCCACACGCACACCCGTGCCGGCATGGCAGTGGCGGCGATGAAGTGCGGCCTGCTGCCGATCAGCCAGACCTCGATCCGCTTCGAGGGGCATATCGGCTACCACGACTACGAAGGCCCGGCCGTCGAACGCGAGGAGCAGGAACGCCTGGTGCGCGACCTCGGCAGCCACAACGCGCTCATCCTGCGCTCGCATGGCCTGCTGACCTGCGGGCCGAGCATCCCCGAGGCGTTCAACCTCATGTACCAGCTCGAGCTCGCCTGCCGCACGCAGGTCGATGCCATGGCGGCGCGCACCGACCTAGTGCTGCCGAGCAAGGAAACGCTGGCGACGACGGCGCATCTCTATCAGCCGGGAACCCGGCGACCGTACGGCATCCTCGAATGGCCAGCGATGCTGCGGCTGCTGGACGCCGAGCAGAAGAACTCGGCCTTTCCACCGTACTCGAGCTAGCGCCACCGCCCCAGTTGAGCGATTACGTCTAGATGAGAAAAATGGGGTCCGTCCCCATTTATTCGGCTTTGAAGTTCGCGTCGCGCGCGAGGCGCGCGAAGGCGGCGACCTCCTCACGCACGAACGCGGCGTACTCGTCCAGCGAGCGGCTCGCCTCGAGCTCGATCGCGCGCTCGAGAAACCGCTGACGCAGCTCCGGCGCGCCCACCGCGCTCGCCACGGCCGCCCGCAGGCGCTCGAGTATTTCGCGCGGCGTACCGGTGGGCGCCATCAGTCCGTTCCAGGTGACATCCTCATAGCCCGGCAGCCCCTGCTCCGCGATCGTCGGCACCTCCGGAAGCAAAGGCGAGCGCGTGCGGCTGGTGACGCCGAGCGCGCGCAGCCTGCCCGCCTTGATCTGCGGGATGGAGGTGCTCATCTGGTCGAACATCAGCGGTACCTGGCCGCCGAGCACGTCGGCGAGCGATTGCGCGTTCCCCTTGTAAGGGATGTGCAGCATGCGGATGCCGGCCTGCCGGCTGAAGAGCTCGGCGGCGACATGGCCGGTCGAGCCGAGACCGGAGGAGGCGTAGGAGAGCGCTCCCGGCTCGCGCTTGGCGAGCGCGATCAATTCGGCGACATTCTTCGCCGGCACGGCCGGATTCACCACCAGCACCTGCGGGATGCGCGAAACGAGGCTCACGCCGGCGAAGTCGCGCACCGGGTCGTAGCCCGCCGCGGCGACGAGCGTCGCGGCACGCGCGAAGGTCGTCGAGACGGAGAGCAGCGTATAGCCGTCGGCGGCCGAGCGGGCGACGAACTGCGTGCCGACAATCGCGCTCGAGCTCGGCCGCGCCTCGATGAGGAGCGGCTGCCCGAGCGACTTCGACATCTCCTCGGCGAGCGCGCGGATGGTGATCTCCTGGTTGCCGCCCGCGGCGACCGGGACGATGACGCGGACCGGCTTCACGGGGTAGCTCTGTGCGTGCGCCGAGCCCCAGGTAAGGACCGCGAGCAGCAGCGCGCGGATCACGCGGCCCTCCTGCGCTCCGCGCGCAGGTATTCGACCGACTGCATCTCGTAGAGCCGGCTCACCGTGCGCTGGAATTCGGCCGCCTGCTCGCCCGCGCTGAAGAGCTCGTCGGGCTCGGTCTCGGCGGAGACGATCAGGTTCACGCGATCATCGTAAAAGATGTCGACCAGCCAGGTGAAGCGCCGCGCGGCGTCGGAATTCTTCGGCGACATGCGGGGTACGCGCGAGAGCATCACGGTATGGAAGCGCTTCGCCAGGTCGACGTAGTCGGCATAGGAGCGCGCGCCGCCGCACAGCACATCGAAATCGAACCACACCAGCCCGCCGGCTCGCTTGCGATAGGCAATGGTGCGTCCCTCGACGTCGAGCGGCTGCTTCTCCTCCTCGACGTCGCGCAGGTCTGCGAAGATCTGGCGCAGCGGCTCGTCCGAGCCGACGTGGTAGACCTTCATGCGTTCCATC
Source organism: Betaproteobacteria bacterium (assembly GCA_019509895.1). Lineage (GTDB taxonomy): Bacteria > Pseudomonadota > Gammaproteobacteria > Burkholderiales > SG8-39 > SCGC-AG-212-J23. The sequence goes on from JAEKLK010000050.1 coordinate 3,333, forward strand.
TTCAGCCGCCGGTAGTCGGTGCCGTTATCTACCGAGACGACGTCGAGGCGGCTCTTGATCAGCTCGATGGTCGGCAGGAAGCGCTCGCGCTGCAGCCCGTTCGGATAGAGGTCCTCCGGCCGGTAGTTGGAGGTCATGACGAACTCGACGCCGCGATCCATGACCTGCTCGAGGAAGCGACCTAGGATCATGGCGTCGGCGATGTCGGAGACATGGAACTCGTCGAAGCAGATCAGGCGGTGGCGCCGCGCGGTGCGCTCGGCCACCGCGGCGATCGGATCCTCGGTGCCGCGCAGCTCATCGAGCTCGCGATGGATCTCCCGCATGAAGTGATGGAAATGCACGCGGCGCTTTCTCTCCAGCGGCACGCAGCGAAAGAACGCGTCCATCAGGAAGCTCTTGCCGCGACCCACCGGGCCGCACAGGTACACGCCCTTGGGCAGGTCCGGATGGATCAGCAGCCGTTTCAGCGCGCTATTGCGCCGCGCCTTGTAGGCGCTCCATTCCTCGTAGAGCCGCTGCAGCCGCTCGACAGCGCGCCACTGCGACGGATCGGAGACGAATCCACGCTTGGCAAGGCTCTGCTCGTAGAGTGCGACGACATCCTGCGTCACGGAACCTTGGTAATCAGGTCGTGCGCCGAGCGCTCGAGCAGCGTGCGCAGCATGATCGGCTGCTCGCGGGTGGTGTCCATGGCGATGCGCAGCTCCTGCATCGCCTCCCAGGCGATGCTGCCGTCCTGGCTGTCCCAGATCTGCAGGTAAAGGCGCAGATCGCCAAGCTGGGTGTCGATGACGCGCAGGCCGAAGATGCCGAGGCGATTCTTCGAGTTCTGCGCGAACCCCTGCAGGTTGAGCTGCGCGATGTAGCGCGCGCCGGTGGCGCTGCCCAGGCGCCGCAGCACGTCGGCGGGCAAGAGGCCGGTGGTGCGGTAATCCTCGTACATGCGCCGGTAGGCGTCCGTGAGTCCGGCGCGGTTCACCGCGCTCAGCGTCTCCGGCAGCGTGACCACCCTGACCTTCGGTCGCGCGGCACTCATGACGTCGGCGAAGGTCAGCGCCACCGCCTGTTTCTCCTGCTCCTGGCCGGTAACGCTGGCGGGCGTGACGAAGGCGATTCCGGCCGCTTCGAGGTCGCCCTTGCGCAGCGTGAGCGGCTGCTCGTTGACCGTCGGGTATTCGATCGGCGAGAGGCTGCAGCCGGCGATCGCCAGTGTGACCAGGGTGGAAAGCAGGCGTGTCATATGTTGAGCGCACGTTTGTCGACTGCGAGCGCGGCGTCCTTCATCGCCTCGGAGAGCGACGGATGCGCGTGGCAGATCATGCCGATGTCCTCGGCCGCGGCGCCGAACGCCATCGCCGCAACCGCTTCTGCGATCAGCTCGCCGGCATAGGGACCGATGATGTGCACGCCGAGGATACGATCGCTCTTCGCGTCCGCCAGAAACTTGACCAGCCCGACCGGTTCCCCGAGCGCACGGGCGCGCGCATTGGCCATGAACGGGAAGGTGCCCGCGCGGTAATCCGCCTTGCGCGCCTTAAGCTGCTGCTCGGTCTCGCCGACCCAGGCGATCTCGGGTGCCGTATAGATCACCCACGGCACGGTGTTGAAATCGACGTGCGGCTTCTGCCCGGCGATGCGCTCGGCGACCGCCACGCCCTCTTCCTCCGCCTTGTGCGCGAGCATCGGCCCGCGCACCACGTCGCCGATCGCCCACACGTTGGGCAGATTGGTGTGGCAATGGTCATCGACCGACACGAACCCGCGCTCGTCGAGCTTGAGGCCGACGGCCGCCGCGTTCAGGCCGTCGGTGTTCGGCACGCGCCCGATGGAGACGATGAGGCGGTCGCACTCGAGCGTCTTGACGGTTTTATCGGCCGCCGAGTACTGCACCGATACGCTTTTCTTGCCGGGCGTCACCTTGCTGATGTTGACGCCGAGCTCGATGGCGAGGCCCTGCTTGGCGAAGATCTTCGCTGCCTCCTTGGCGATCTGCTCGTCGGCTCCGCCGAGGAACGCGGGCAGCGCTTCGAGGATGGTGACTTGCGCGCCCAGCCGCCGCCAGACGCTGCCCATCTCCAGGCCTATGACGCCGGCGCCGATGACGCCGAGGCGCTTGGGCACATCGGCGATCGCGAGCGCGCCCGAGTTGCTCAGGATCAGCTTTTCGTCGAATTCCACGCCGGGCAGCTTGCGGGGATTTGAGCCGGTCGCGACGATCACGTGCTTCGCGAGCACCGACTGGTCGGCGATGCGCAGCTCGGTGCCGCCCGGCGCGGTCTTGACGAAGCTCGCGCGACCCGGCAAGAACTGGATCTTGTTCTTGCGGAAGAGATAGGCGACGCCGTCGTTCGACGACTTCACCGTCTTGTCCTTGCGCTTGAGCATCTGCGCGAGGTCGAGGTCGAGCCCTTTCACCTTGACGCCGTGGTCGGCGAACTCGTGGCCGGCCTGCTCGTAGTACTCGGAGGACTGCAGCAACGCCTTCGAAGGAATGCAGCCGACGTTGGTGCAGGTGCCGCCGAGCGCCGGCTTGCCGTCGGCGCCGCGCCAGTCGTCCGCGCAGGCGGTCTTCAATCCGAGCTGTGCCGCGCGGATGGCGGCGATGTAGCCGCCCGGCCCGCCGCCGACCACCAGCACATCGAATGTCTCCACGTCAGATCTCCAGGATCAGCCGCGCGGGATCCTCGAGCGCTTCCTTGATCGCCACGAGAAACAGCACCGCCTCGCGGCCGTCGATGATGCGGTGGTCGTAGGAGAGCGCGAGGTAGTTCATCGGCCGGATCACCACCTGGCCGTTCTCGGCGACCGGGCGGTCCTTGGTGGCGTGCACGCCGAGGATCGCCGATTGCGGCGGATTGATGATCGGCGTCGAGAGCATCGAGCCGAACACGCCGCCGTTGGAGATCGAAAAGGTGCCGCCGGTGAGCTCTTCCAGCGCCAGCTTGCCGTCCTGCGCGCGCTTGCCGAAGTCCGCGATCTTCTTCTCGATCTCGGCGAAGCTCATGCGGTCCGCGTCGCGCAGGATCGGCACCACCAGGCCGCGCGGGCTGCTGACCGCCACGCCGATGTCGAAGTAGCCGTGGTAGACGATGTCGTTGCCGTCGATCGAGGCGTTCACCACCGGGAAGCGCTTCAGCGCATGCACCGTGGCCTTGACGAAGAACGACATGAAGCCAAGGCGTACGGCATGCTCCTTCTCGAAGCGCTCCTGGTACTTCTTGCGCATGTCCACCACCGGCTGCATGTTCACTTCGTTGAAGGTGGTGAGGATGGCCGCGGTCGACTGCGACTGCACCAGGCGCTCGGCGACGCGCTGGCGCAGGCGCGACATCGGCACTCGCCCTTGGTGACACGCCCGTCGCGGCCGCTGCCCTGCACCTTCGAGGTATCGACGCCACGCTCGGCCGCCAGCTTCTGCGCCGAGGGCATCACGGCGGGTTGCTGCCCCGCCTTCGGCGGCTCGGCCGTCGGTTTGGGCGCGGGCGCAGCGGCCGCGGCACCCGCGGCGACCGCTTTGCCTTCGGTGTCGATCTGGGCGATGACATCGCCCGAGCCGACCGACTCGCGGGCCTTCTTCACGATCCGGAGGAGCACGCCGTCGGCGGGCGCCGGCAGCTCGAGCACCACCTTGTCGGTCTCGATGTCGATCAGGTTCTCGTCGCGCGCCACGCGCTCGCCTTCCTTCTTGTGCCAGTCGAGAAGCGTTGCTTCCGCGACCGATTCGGAAAGCTGCGGCACCTTGACTTCGATGATGGCCATCACCTGCTCCCGTTCAGTTTTTCCCCGGCTTCCGCTAAGCATCCACCGGGTTATCGAAAAACCAGCGAGTAACTCGCCGGGCGTGTCCTGCTTGCGGCTACTTGTATTTGCCGAAAGCCTGCTCCACCAGCGTCTTCTGGCGCTCGTTGTGCCGCGCCACGTAGCCGCCCGCGGGAGAAGCCGATGGCGGCCGGCCGGCATAGTACAGCTTCTGGTCCTCGCGCATGTTCTCGCGGAAGTAGTGGGCGGTCTGATACCAAGCGCCCTGGTTCTGCGGCTCCTCCTGGCACCACACCACTTCGCTCGCGTTCGGATATCGCCGCATCTCCGCCTGGAACTGCTTGTGCGGAAATGGATAGAGCTGCTCGATGCGGATGATGGCGACGTCGGCTCGCTGCATCTCGATCCGCTTGGTCGCGAGCTCGTAGTAGACCTTGCCGCAGCAGGCGACGACGCGCTTCACGCCCTTCTCGTCGACCGTGGTGGTGTCCGGGATGATCGTCTGGAAGGCGCCATTGGCGAGCTCGTTGATCGAGGAGGCTGCCTCTTTCTTGCGCAGGAGCGACTTCGGCGTCATGACGATGAGCGGCTTCCTGAACGGACGCAGCATCTGCCGGCGCAGCAAGTGGAAGACCTGCGCCGCGTTGCTCGGCACGCACACCTGCATGTTGTGCTCGGCGCACAGCTGAAGGTAACGCTCGAGCCGCGCGGAGGAATGCTCCGGCCCCTGCCCTTCGTAGCCGTGCGGCAGGAACATGGCGAGGCCGCACACGCGCCCCCACTTGGTCTCGCCCGCGGCGATGAATTGGTCGATCACCACCTGGGCGCCGTTGGCGAAATCGCCGAACTGCGCTTCCCAGATCACCAGCGCGTTCGGCTCGGCGGTAGCGAAGCCGTACTCGAAGCCGAGCACCGCCTCCTCCGAGAGCACCGAGTCGATGACCACGAAATCACCCTGGTCCTTGGAGATGTTCTGTAGCGGGATGTAGGTGCCCTCGTCCCAGCGCTCGCGCTCCTGGTCGTGCAGCACCGCATGGCGGTGGGCGAAGGTGCCGCGGGCGGAGTCCTGCCCCGAGATGCGCACGTCGTAGCCGTTCGAGAGGAGCGAGGCATAGGCGAGCGTCTCCGCCATGCCCCAGTCCACCGGGGTCTTGCCGGCGGCCATCTGCTTGCGCGCCTCGATTACGCGGGCAACGGTCGAATGCACCTGGAATTCGGGCGGCACGCTGGTCAAGGGCTCGGCCAGCCGCTGCAGCTCGGCGAGCGGCACGTGCGTGTCGGCAGCATCGGTCCACTTGGAATTCAGGAACGGCGCCCAATCCACCGCGAACTTGCTCTTGAAGTTGGAGAGCACCGGGCTCACCGTCTGCTGCCCGGCGTCGAGCGTGTCGCGGTAGTGCTTGATCATTGCCTCGGGCTCCTCCGGCGACACCACGCCCTGTGCGACCAGCTTGTCGGCGTAGAGCTTGCGCGTGCCCGGATGCTGCATGATCTTCTTGTACATCAGCGGCTGCGTGATCGCCGGCTCGTCCTGCTCGTTGTGGCCGAGCTTGCGGAAGCAGACGATGTCGATCACCACGTCCTTGTGGAAGGTGCCGCGGTAATCGAGCGCCAGCTGCGTGACGAACAGCACCGCCTCGGGATCGTCGCCGTTGACGTGGAAGATCGGCGCCTCGACCATCTTCGCCACGTCGGTGCAGTAAAGCGTCGAGCGCGTGTCGCGCGGGTCCGAGGTGGTGAAGCCGATCTGGTTATTGACGATGATGTGCACCGTGCCGCCGGTGCCGTAGCCGCGGGTGCCGGAGAGGTTCAGCGTCTCCATGACCACGCCCTGACCCGAGAAGGCGGCATCGCCGTGGACCAGGATCGGCAGCACCTGGTCGCCGGTCTTGTCGTCGCGGCGCCGCTGGCGGGCGCGTACCGAGCCTTCGACCACCGGATTGACGATCTCGAGGTGCGACGGATTGAAGGCGAGCGAGATATGCACCGGCCCGCCCGTCGTCGAAAGGTCCGACGAGAAGCCGTTGTGGTACTTGACGTCGCCCGAGGGCAGCTCGTGCGGCGCCTTGCCCTCGAACTCGAGGAACAGATCCTTCGGCATCTTGCCGAGCACGTTCACCAGCACGTTCAGGCGGCCGCGATGCGCCATGCCGATCACGAATTCCTGCACGCCGTTGCTGCCGGCGCGCTGGATCAGCTCGTCGATGCACGGAATCAGGCTCTCGCCGCCTTCGAGCGAGAAGCGCTTCTGACCCACGTAGCGGGTGTGCAGGTAGCGCTCCAGGTGCTCGGCCTCGGTCAGCTTCTGCAGCAGGTGCCGGCGCTGCTCGTTCGTCAGCTGCGGCATGGCGCGGGTCGGCTCGATGCGCTCCTGGATCCACTGCCGCTGCACCCGGTCCGAGATGAACATGTATTCGAAGCCGATGTTGCGGCAGTACGTGTCGCGCAGCGCCTGCAGCAGGTTGCGCAGCGACGTGCGGTCGAGGCCGACATACGAGCCGGCATTGACCGTCTGGTCGAGGTCTGCCTCCGTGAGGTCGTAGAAGCCGGGCTCGAGCTCGGGCTGCGGCGGCCGCGCCATGCGCTTCAGCGGATCGACGGTCGCCCAGCGGGCACCCGAAATGCGGTACGCCGTGACCAGCAGCAGCGCCGCGACCTGCAGCCGCTCCGGCGCCACCGGCTCGGTCGGATAGCTGCGTGCCGCGCCGCCCAGCTCGCCGCGCTTGGCGCGCTGCACGAACGACTCCTCGACCGGCGCGCGCGCAATGTCCTTCACGTTGCTGCCGGGGAGCACCTGCAGGCGATCGAAGTAGTCGCGCCATGCGTCGGGCACCGACTGCGGGTTGGCGAGGTACTTCTCGTACAGGTCCTCGATGAACGCGGCATTACCGCCGAAGAGGTAGGAGTTGTCGAAAAACTGCCGCATCACGCTGGCCATGGCGTTACCTCAGATCGAAACGTTCGCCGGCTATCGCTTGTCGATCGGCTTGACGTCGCGGCGGGTGGCGCCCTTGTAGAGCTGACGCGGCCGGCCGATCTTGTATTCCGGATCGGAGATCATCTCCTGCCACTGCGCGATCCAGCCGATGGTGCGCGCGAGCGAGAAGATGCACGTGAACATCGCCACCGGGATGCCGAGGGCGCGCTGCACGATGCCCGAGTAGAAGTCCACGTTTGGATAGAGCTTGCGGCTGACGAAGTAATCGTCCTCGAGGGCGATCTTCTCCATCTCGAGCGCCAGCTTGAACAGGCGATCGTTGTGCAACCCGAGCTCTTCGAGAACTTCGTGGCAGGTCTCGCGCATGAGCTTCGCGCGCGGGTCGTAGTTCTTGTAGACGCGGTGCCCGAAGCCCATCAGGCGCACGCCCGAGTGCTTGTCCTTCACCTTGCGGATGAATTCCGGCACCTTGGAGACGTCGCCGATCTCCTCCAGCATCTGCAGCGCGGCTTCGTTCGCGCCGCCGTGCGCCGGCCCCCAGAGCGAGGCGATGCCAGCCGCGATGCACGCGTAGGGATTCGCCCCCGAGGAGCCGCACAGCCGCACGGTCGAGGTTGACGCATTCTGCTCGTGGTCGGCGTGCAGGATGAAGATCCGGTCCATGGCGCGCACCAGCACCTCGTTGACCTTGTACTCCTCCGTCGGCACGCCGAACATCATGCGCATGAAGTTCGCCGTGTAGGAAAGATTATTCTTCGGATACATGAACGGCTGGCCGATCGAGTACTTGTAGGACATGGCGACGATCGTCGGCATCTTGGCGATCAGGCGGAACGCCGAGATGATGCGGTGCTGCTCGTTAGTGATATCGAGCGCGTCATGGTAGAAGGCCGACAGCGCGCCGACCACGCCCACCATGACCGCCATCGGGTGCGCGTCGCGCCGGAAGCCTTGGTACAGGCGTGCCAGCTGCTCGTGCACCATCGTGTGATGGGTGACGATGTTGACGAACTCGTCCTTCTGGCTGCGGCTGGGCAGCTCGCCGTACTTCAGCAGGTAGCACACCTCCAGGAAGTCGCAATGCTGCGCGAGCTGCTCTATCGGATACCCGCGGTAGAGCAGCACACCGGCGTCACCGTCGATGTAGGTGATCGACGAACTGCAACTCGCGGTCGAGAGATAACCCGGGTCGTAGGTGAACATGCCGGACTTTCCGTACAGCGTGCGGATGTCGACCACGTCGGGGCCGGTGGTACCCGAGAGCACCGGGAAGTCGAGCGACTTTCCGTCGGGGAGTTTCAGCGTCGCGTTCTTGTCGGCCATGGCTCTTCCTTTATGCGGCGCGCAGGCGCGCGACCAGATGCCTCAGGTGGGGCGCAAAGTCTTCGCTTCGTCCGGCGACGATGTCCCAGAGATTGTTGTCGGGCAAATCGAGGATCTCGCCGAGCTCGGCATCGTCGGGATGCCGTGCGAGATAGCGGCTGAGCACGATGTCGAGCTCGAGAAGCCCGCGCCGGCACTTCCACCTGAGTTTTTCGCGCTCGATGCGATCCATCAGACTGCGCGCTTAACCAGCAGCTCCTTGATGTGGTTGATCGCCTTGGTCGGGTTCAGCCCCTTCGGGCAGACATCGGCGCAGTTCATGATGGTGTGGCAGCGGAACAGCCGATAGGGATCTTCGAGATTGTCCAGACGTTCGTTGGTGGCCTGGTCGCGCGTGTCGGCGATGAAGCGGTAGGCCTGCAGCAGTCCCGCCGGACCCACGAACTTGTCGGGGTTCCACCACCACGACGGGCACGCGGTCGAGCAGCAGGCGCACAGGATGCATTCGTAGAGGCCGTTCAGGTGGTCGCGCTCTTCCGGGGACTGCAGCCGCTCGCGTTCCGGGGGCGGGTCGTTGTTGATCACGTACGGCATGATCGAGTGGTACTGCTTGAAGAACTGCGTCATGTCGACGATCAGGTCGCGGATCACCGGCAGCCCCGGCAGCGGGCGGACGGTCACATGCTCGGGCAGCTCGGCGAGCTTGGTGATGCAGGCGAGGCGGTTCTTGCCGTTGACATTAAACGCATCGGACCCGCACACGCCCTCGCGGCAGGAGCGGCGGAAGGAGAGCGAGTCGTCCATCGCCTTCGCCTTGACCAGCGCATCGAGCAGCATCCGGTCATGCGAATCGATCGGTACGTCGTAGTCCTGGTAATAGGGCTTCGCGTCCTTGTCGGGGTCGTAGCGGTAGATGGTGAGTTTCATCTGCCTTTCAGGAATGTCGTCAATACGTGCGCACCTTGGGTTCCATGGTCGCCACGCTCAGCGGCCGCTGATGCACCGGCTTGTAATCGAGCCGGTCGCCTTCCTTGTACCACAGCGTGTGCTTCATCCAGATCTTGTCGTCGCGCTCCGGATAGTCGTCGCGCGCTTGCGCGCCGCGGCTTTCCTTGCGCGCCTCGGCGCTCACCATGGTCGAGACCGCGGTCTCGATCAGGTTCTCGAGCTCGAGCGCCTCGACGCGTGCCGTGTTGTAGACCTTCGACTTGTCGGCGATGAAGGCGCGGGCGGCGCGCGCGCCGAGCTCCTCGACCAGCTCCACCCCCTTCTTCAGGTCCTCGCCGAAGCGGAACACGCCGCAGTGCGCCTGCATCGTGCGCAGAAGATCGTTCAGTACGTCGACCACCAGCTCGCCGCTGTTTGCGCTGTCGAGCCGCGCCAAGCGCGCGCGCGTGGCCTCGCCGGCGTCCTTCGGCAGGTTGCGGTGCGGGCTCGGCTGCGCGCGAATGTCCTTCATCACCTGCTCGCCGGACGCCTTGCCAAACACCAGCAGGTCGAGCAGCGAGTTGGTGCCCAGTCGGTTCGCGCCGTGCACCGAGACACAGGCGCACTCGCCGGCCGCGTAGAGGCCCGGGACGATCGCTTCCTTGCTCGCGCCCTCGGGCGCGACCACTTGGCCCATGTAGTTGGTCGGGATGCCGCCCATCTGGTAGTGGACCGTCGGCACCACCGGGATCGGGTCGCGGATCGGATCGGCATTGGCGAACTTGATGGCGATCTCACGGATGCCGGGCAGCCGCTGCATGATCACCTCGGGGCCGAGGTGATCGAGCTTGAGCAGCAGGTAATCGGCATGCTCGCCGCAGCCGCGGCCTTCCTTGATCTCGGTGGTCATGGCGCGCGATACCACGTCGCGGCTCGCGAGGTCCTTGGCGTTGGGCGCATAGCGCTCCATGAAGCGCTCGCCGTTCTTGTTCAGCAGGTAGCCGCC
>JAEKLK010000051.1 GCA_019509895.1 Betaproteobacteria bacterium
TGTCATGTCTCCTCCTTAGCGTATTGCCGGGATGCGCATGCGCGCGAATGGACGACCCGCGCGAGCGCGCGTTCTCTTTGCAAAAAAACTATATACCTGCGAACGGAAAAGTAAACCGCAATCGCAGCCGCGCATGGCCGAGTCGCCGCGACTGTTCCGAAAGCGAACATTCCATGCAGCGGGCTGCTCCGGAAGCGCGTCCGCGCAATGGCGAGCGCTCTTTGCAGCATTGGGAGCGGGAGAGTAGTGTCTTCGCGTGCTCCCACGCCCGCTTCGCCGCGCCGCACTTGCCGGCTGCACGGCGCTCGCCGTCACCTGCGCGATGGCAGAAGATCTGCCCAATCCGGAGACCGCGATCTGGGCGGCGCTCAAGCGCTCGCTGTTCGAAGGCCGGCCGATGCACGAGGCCGCCGCCGGCATCGTCGAGCTCGACGCGCCAGCTCGCGCCGAGGACGCGGCGGTGGTGCCGATCGCCATCCGCACGAAGCTCGAGCAGAAGCCCGAACGCTACGTGAAGCGCATTTATCTCATCGTCGACAACAATCCCTCGCCGATCGCAGCCACCTTTGATCTCAGCGTCGCGAGCGGCCGCGCCGATGTGGAAACGCGCATCCGCGTCGACCAATACACTTATGTGCGCGCGGTCGCCGAGCTCTCCGACGGCACGCTGGCCGTCGATCGGCGCTTCGTCAAGGCATCGGGCGGCTGCTCGGTCGCGCCCGGCAAGGATGCGGCCACAGCGGCGCGTCTGGGCCGCATGCGCCTTGCCGTGGAGCAAAGCGCCTACAACCAGGCGACGCTAGCGCAGCTCATGATCAGCCACCCGAACGATTCCGGACTGGCGATGGATCAGTTGACGCGGCTCTATCCGCCGGCGTACTTCGTGCGCTCGCTGGAGGTCGCGTATGCGGGCAAGCCGATCCTCAGTGCAGAGCTCGATTTCTCGATCAGCGAGAACCCCTACTTCCGGTTCTACTTCGTGCCTGCACAGGCCGGCGCGCTGACGGCCCGGGCGGTCGATACCAGCGGGACAGTTTTCGAAACGAGGCTCGAGGTCCGGCGTGATGCGAGCCGGGCGGCACACTGATCAGCGCGGCACGGCGCAGTGCTTCATCGCCTCGTTGCGCGCCTGGAGATAGCGCTTGGCGCTCTCGCGCGTCTGCGGCGGATCGCGGAACACCCCGCCGCGCTCGCCGCCCAGGTTCTGGTAGCGCGCCGCCGTGCCAGCTTCGACAAAGTCGTCGTAGGAGAACTTCTGCGCGAGCTCGTCGAGCACGCACGAGCACTTGTAGAGGAACTCCTGCTTGCCGTCGTTCCTCTGCATGCACTCGAGGACAAACTCGACCCGATCGACGGTGGGATAGTCGTGGCCGTAGGCGACGCGCGCATACAGGACGACGCTTGTACAGGCTAGCGCCACGAGCATGACTGGCTGGATTCGCGGCATGACGTCGTCTCCCTCCGCGGACGCAGGCGAAGATCCATGCTAGCACTCGGCCTGGGCGCCGGTTTGCTCGCCGCCGCTTCCATCGCCGCTGTCGCCGACTGTTGCGCCGCGCCGTTCCCGGAGCCCGTCGACTTGGGACACGGGGTGCACGTTTTCTTGGGCGCGCGCGCAGAGGCGAGCCCGGCGAACGGCGGCCATGTGGCCAACCAGGCGTTCATCGTGGCGCCGGCGGGCGTGATCGTCATCGATACCGGCTTGAGCGCGGCGTTCGCCCGGCACATGCTGCGCGCGATCCGCGCGCGCACCGACAAACCGGTGGCCGTGGTGGTCTCGTTGTCTTGAGCGCCGCACGGCCGCCCTGGGCGCCGAGTTGATGGCGGATACGCGTGTGCCGCGTCCCGAGCGCTTGTTCAAGGGCTCGAGCCGGCTCACGCTCGCTGGACGAAGCTTCGAGCTCTTCGACTACAGCGGTGCTGCGGCGCCGGGCAGCATCGCGGTGCTGGATCTTGAATCGCAAATACTCTTTGCCGGCGGCCTGGCGAGCTTCGGGCGCATCCCGGAAACGCGGGACGGCGCGCTTGCGCAGTGGATCCGGGCGCTCCACCAGCTCGCCGACGTCCGCTCGCGCGCCGTTATTCCGGCGCACGGGCCACCTGGACAGCGTGCCGACCTGCGGAGCGTCGCCGCGTATCTGAGCGCTCTCGAAAACGGCACGGCTCGCGCCTATCGCGCCGGCGCAAGCCTGCTGGAAGCGCCGCGCACCGTCGCCGTGCCCGAATACCGCGGCTGGGCGCTGTACGAATCGGTGCATCCGCGCAATGTCCACCATGCCTACCTCGCGCTCGAGCGCCGCGAGCTGGAGGCGGAGCCGCCCTGAGCGGCGCGCTTGTCCTACTGTCTTGTCCGAACGCAGCTGCGCCTATTCACGACGCGAGTGGCATAATCCTTTCTGGAGGGGGCCATGCCGCAGCAGGGGGGCGAGCACGCGCGTCTGGTCGACTCGGTCATCCGCGGCACGTCGCGCCAGGCCGAGGGCCCTCAGCATGTCAAACGCTCGTGGCTGCGCTGTGCCGACGAGTATGGCCTCAGTCCCGACTCGAAGGCGCCGCCGGCCGTCGTTTCCCGGCAGGAACTCATCGTACGCAAAGAGCGAGCCGCGGATCTGGTCGCGTTTGCCGACGCCGAGATCGAGCATCTGCACCGGCAGCTCGCCGGCTCCGGACACTCGATCATCCTCACCGATCTCGACGGCGTGCTGCTCTCCTACTGGGGCGACGCGAGCTTCATGGGCGCGGCCTCGCGCACGGGCCTGCTGCCCGGCGCCGTATGGAGCGAGCGCTACGGCGGCACCAACGGCATGGGGACCTGCCTGCTCGAGCGTCAGCCGCTCATCGTGCACCGCGACCAGCATTTTCTCGCCCGCAACACCGGCCTCACTTGCTGTGCCGCACCGATATTCGACCCTCGGGGCGAACTGGTCGCTGTGCTCGACGCCTCGAGCGAGTCCGATCGTGCGCAGCAGCACACGCTGGTGCTCGTGAACATGTCGGCGCAGATGATCGAGAACCGGCTGTTCCTGCATCGTTTTCGCGACGCCTTCGTCGTGCGCTTCCACAGCCGGCCGGAGCTGATCGGCACCTGGAGCGAGGGGCTCATCGCCCTCGATCTCGCCGGCGCGATCGCCACCGTGGATCGCAACGCCCGGTTCCAGCTCGGCGCGAAGACCGCACAGGACTTGATCGGCGCGCCGCTCGAGCGCGTGTTCAATATCTCGCTGCCAGCGCTGGTTGCGCGCAGCCGCAGGAGCGCTTTCCACCCGCTGCCGATCTACGAGGCGCGCCACGGCGGCCGCTTCTTCGCGGTGGCGCAGGAGCCGGAGTCGGCTCGGCGCTCCGGGCGCGCGGCGTCCGCCGTGACGCGCGGCAGCGCGGGCCTCGCCGCCGCGGACAGCCCGCTCGATGAGCTCGACCTGGGCGACCCGTGCATGGCGCGCAACGTGCGGGCGGCAAAGCGGGTCGCTTCGCGCGATATCCCGGTGCTGCTGGTAGGCGAAAGCGGCACCGGCAAGGATCTTTTTGCGCGTACGCTGCACGCGGCGAGCGCCCGCCCGGAGCGGCCCTTCGTGGCGGTGGGCGGCGCGTCCATTTCAGCGCCGGCCCTGGACGACGCAATCGCGGCCGCCCAAGGCGGCACGCTTTTCCTGGACGAGGTCGGCGAGCTGGCCGCGTCGCTGCAGGCGCGGCTGCTGCAGCTGCTCGAGCGGCGCGAAGTCGCGGCGCACGAGGGCGAGGTCGCGGTGCCGATAGACCTGCGCCTGGTTGCCGCCACGTCCTGCAGCCTGGAGGACAAAGTGCGCCGCGGCGAGTTCCGCGCCGACCTGCTCTACCGGCTGCAAGGACTCGTGCTGACGCTGCCGGCCCTGCGCGAGCGCCAAGACAAGCGTGCGCTCATCGTGCGTGCGTTCGAGCACGAGGCGGCCGACGCGCCGTCGGTTTCGCTCAGCGAGCCGCTAATCGAGCTCCTCTGCGCGCACCGCTGGCCGGGAAACGTGCGGCAACTGCGAAACGCGCTGCGCGCGATGATCATGCGGCGCTCGCGCGACGAGCTGGACGTCGGCGACCTGCCGCCGGACTACGGCCTTGATGCGCCGCCCGTCGCAGCCTAGCCGGCGCCTTCCGAGGCGCTCGCGCTCAACGCGCTCGGCAGAGCGGAGCGCGAGGTGCTGCTGCGGGAGCTCGAGCTCGCGCAGCGCAACCTGAGCCACCTCGCGCGCAAGCTCGGCGTGAGCCGCAATGCGCTCTATCGCAAGATGCATCGGCTCGCCATCCCCTGGCCAATGAAAGGAGTGACACATGGATGTTCGCGCAGCGGTCGCCCATAAAGCAGGCGCCGCTTTGAGTATCGAGACGGTGCAGTTGCAGGGGCCGAAAGCGGGCGAGGCGCTGGTCGAAATCAAGGCGACCGGCATCTGCCACACCGACGAATTCACGCGCTCCGGCGCCGACCCGGAAGGTCTCTTCCCGGCGATCCTCGGCCACGAAGGCGCCGGCGTCGTGGTCGACGTCGGGCCGGGCGTGAGCACGGTGAAGAAGGGCGATCATGTCATCCCGCTCTACACGCCTGAATGCCGGCAGTGCGAGTATTGCCTGAGCGGCAAGACGAACCTCTGCCAGGCGATCCGCGTCACCCAGGGCAAGGGTGTGATGCCCGATGGCTCAAGCCGGCTCTCGCTCGGAGGCAAGCCGCTCTACCACTACAGGGGCACTTCCACGCTCGCCAACTACACCGTGGTACCCGAGATCGCGCTCGCCAAGATCCGCGACGATGCGCCTTTCGACAAGGTGTGCTACATCGGCTGCGGCGTCACCACCGGCCTCGGCGCGGTGATCAACACAGCCAAGGTCGAGCCAGGCGCCAACGTCGTGGTGTTCGGCCTCGGCGGCATCGGGCTGAATGTGATCCAGGGCGCGCGCCTGGTCGGCGCCAACATGATCGTCGGCGTGGACCTCAATCCGGGCCGCAAGCAGCTCGCCCAGAAGTTCGGCATGACGCACTTCGTGAATCCGAAGGAGGTCGACGGCGATCTCGTCGCCTACCTCGTCAACCTCACCAAGGGCGGTGCCGACTACAGTTTCGAATGCATCGGCAACGTCGACGTGATGCGCCAGGCGCTCGAGTGCTGCCACAAGGGCTGGGGCGTCTCGGTGATCATCGGCGTCGCCGGCGCGGGGCAGGAAATCAAGACGCGGCCGTTCCAGCTCGTGACCGGGCGGGTCTGGAAAGGCACCGCCTTCGGCGGCGCGAAGGGCCGCCGCGATGTGCCGAGGATCGTCGACTGGTACATGGAAGGAAAGATCAACATCGACGACCTGATCACGCACAAGCTCAAGCTGCAGGACATCAACGAGGGCTTCGACCTCATGCACGCGGGGCGCTCGATCCGCTCGGTCGTCGTTTATTGATTAGCCCCGTCTCGCGCAGCAAGTGCTTCGGCGGCGTGCAAGGCGTCTATAGCCACGAATCGCGCGAGGCCGCCTGCGTGATGCGCTTCGGCGTATTCCTGCCGCCGCAGGCGCAATCGCGGGCGGTGCCGGTGCTCTACTGGCTCTCCGGCCTCACCTGCACGGAGGAGAACTTCATCGTCAAGGCGGGCGCGCAGCGCGTTGCCGCCGAGCTCGGCCTCGCGATCGTCGTCCCCGACACGAGCCCTCGCGGCCTGAAGATCCCCGGGGAGGACGAGACCTACGATTTCGGCACCGGCGCCGGCTTCTATGTCGATGCGACGCAGCCTCCTTGGTCGCGCGGCTATCGCATGTATTCCTACGTCACGGAAGAACTGCCGCGCCTCGTGGAGTCGGAGTTTCCCGTTGATCGGCGCCGGGTCGGCATCCTCGGCCATTCGATGGGCGGGCACGGAGCGCTCACCGTGGCGCTGAAGAACCCCGGCTATTTCAGATCCGTGTCGGCCTTCGCGCCGATCTCGTCGGCGATGCACAGCCCCTGGGGCGAAAAGGCGCTCGCCGGCTACCTCGGGCCGGATCGCGCGAGCTGGCGCGAATACGACGCGGCCGCCTTGGTCGAGGAGCGCGGCTGGCGCGGCCCGCCGCTGCTCGTCGATCAGGGCAGCGACGACCCGTTCCTCGAAAGCCAGCTAAGGCCGCAGCTCCTGCAGGAGGCTTGCACGCGAGCGGGCGTGGCGCTCGATCTTCGCCTGCAGCAGGGCTACGACCACAGCTATTTCTTCATCGCCACCTTCATCGAAGAGCACCTTCGCTTCCACGCCCGCAATCTCGAGCGCGCCGACTAGGCGCGCAGTGCGCCAGAGCGCTTGGCGATGTGCGTCGCGATGTAATCCATGAGGGCGGGCGACAGGCAGTCGTAGGGCTCGAGCTTCAGCTCGTGCAACCTCGCCCTGACCGCAGCCATGCCGTCCGGGCTGGCGCCCGATTCGATGATCGAGGACACGAAGGCGGCGAATTCGGGCGCCGCCCAGCCCTGCTCGCGCGAGAGTTCGGTGTGGATGAAATCGAGGCCGTAGAACGGATGCGCCTGGTTCTCGATGCGGCCGTACAGGTGCACGCCGCATTCCTTGCAGGCATGGCGCTGGATGGTCGCCTTCGAGTCGACGATCGCGAGCTTGTCGGCGTTCGCCACCACCTGCAGCCGGTCGCGCGGCACGACCGCGACCTGCGCGAACAGCGCACCTTTCGGCTTCCAGCACTTCGTGCAGCCGCAGACGTGGTTGTGCGCCGATTGTCCCTTGATCTGCACCTCCACCTTGTTGCGCGAGCAGTTGCACCACAGCGATCCGCCGGCGAAGTCCATCGCTGCCGGCCTGATTCCTTTGTCCACTGCCGGATGTATCGCAAGAGCCATGACCAGTTCTCCCATTAGGCGCAAGTCGCGTCGCCGAGCATCTTGCTCCCGGCGCGGCGGCGATTGCAATGGCGCATAAGGGCCGCGTCGCGCGCAGACCTTGGACTGTTCCGTTTTGGGACAGGTCAGCGCGGCGCGCGTCGTTGCTCGTCCAGGTTCTCCGCGAGCCGGCGCACGCCGCGCAGCCACGCCTCGTCGGCATTGCCTCGGATGTCGACCGAGCCGCGGTAGCGGGTAGCGCCCGTTTCGCTGCGCACTTCGACGTTGATGTTGAGGATGAGGTTGCTCACCTTCTGGACCCAGCAGCGCGTCACATCGCCCGGGCCCGGCGCCATGCCGCGGCGCTCGAGCTCTCGTGCGAGCTCGGCGCTGGCGAGCGCCAGCCGTCGCTCATCCTCGCGCTGCACCTGCGTGCTCGCGTACTCGCGCATGTCGTCGATCAGGGTGCACTCGGCACCCGCGGGGCCACAGACGAATGCCGCGGCGGCGGCGAGCGCCGCGAGCGCGGCCTTGTAGGCCCGTGATCGGCGTCCTAGCATCGTCGCATGCTGCGCAAAATACGCATCATGCTAGCCCGATGAACCGGCGGCGCTTTCTCGCCGCCGGAGTCGCCTCGCTTGGCGCCGCCTGCGCCCCGGCCGGCGTACGAACCGCGGAGGAGGCCGGCGGCGTTGCGCTCAGCGATGTGCAACGCCTCATCGTCGAGCGCGCCGACCCGATTGCCGGACGTTGCCGATACGTGGCGGATCTCGGGGCGCGGCAGGTCGCGCAGCCGATCCTTGTCGCGCGGCGCGGCGAGCGCTTCGATGGCGTGATCGAGAATCGGCTGCCGCAGCCCACTACCGTGCATTTCCACGGCCTGACGCTGCCCGAAGCCGAGGACGGGGCCGGCTTCGCGCCGATCCCCCCGGGCAAGAGCCGCCGCGTGCAGTTCCAGGTGCGCAACCGGTCGGGACTCTATTGGTTTCACCCGCACCCGCACGGCTTCACCGCCGAGCAGGTGCAGGCCGGGCTCGCCGGCCTGCTGGTAGTGAAGGACGAGGAGGACGAGGCGCTCGACGCGGCGCTCGGCTTGACGCCGGAAAACCGCTTGGCGCTCGCCATCGCCGACGTGCGCATGGCGGCGGGGGAAATACGGCCGTATGCGCCCGACGCGCACGATTGCCTGCATGGCTGGCTCGGCAACCGCGCGCTCTCCAATGGCAGGCTCGATGCGCGCTGGGATGTCGCTCCGGGCTGGGTGCGGCTGCAGATCCTCAACGCCTGCAACGCGCGCGGCCTGTTGCTCGCCTTCCGCGACGGCGAAACACTCATGCCGTTTCACCTCCTCGGTACCGACGGCGGCCTGCTCGCGGCGCCACAGGCGCTCGAGCGGGTGTTCCTCTATGGCGGCGAGCGCGTCGATGTCGCCATCCAGACCGGGACGCGACCGCTGCTCGAGGCGGTGAGCCTTGAGTTCGATCCGCGACACCATGCGCACGGCGAAGCGGCGAGCCACGCTCATCCCGCGCGCGCATCTTATGCGCCGCTCGCCGCGGCGAGCATCTGTGGCGCGACGCAGGGCGGTGTCGACGCTCTGCCCGACGGCGCGCCGCTGCCGCTCTTCAGCTCACGCGTCGCCGGCAGCGCGCCGCGTTCGACTCCGCTGGTGCCGGGGCGGCTCAGCGCGCTCGCCGATGTGGCCGGCGGCGAAGC
>JAEKLK010000052.1 GCA_019509895.1 Betaproteobacteria bacterium
ATCCATCGCGCGCCGATTCTATAGAATCGATGCGATGGAGACGGTGCTGCCTATATTGATAACGACAGTGGTGGCGTACCTGATCGGGTCCATTTCCTTTGCCATCGTCGTAAGCCACGCCATGCGGCTGCCCGATCCGCGCAGCTACGGCTCGAAAAATCCCGGCGCCACGAATGTGCTTCGCAGCGGCCGCAAATCGGCCGCGGTGCTGACGCTGCTCGGTGATGCCGCCAAGGGCTTTGTCGCGGTGTGGCTGGCGCAGCGCTATGCGGCCGAAGCGGCGCCGTATGCAGCGCTCGCGGTGTTCCTCGGGCATCTGTTCCCGGCGTACCACCGCTTCGCCGGCGGCAAGGGTGTGGCCACGGCGGCCGGCGTGCTGCTTGCGATCGACTGGCGGCTCGGCCTCGCCACGCTCGCCACGTGGCTCATCATCGTGGCGTTCCTGCGCTATTCATCGCTCGCCGCGCTGGTCGCGGCGGCATTCGCGCCGTTCTTCACCGCGCTGCTCATGGGCCTGGACGCCTATTTCGCCTGCGTACTGGTGATCTCGGCGCTGCTGGTATGGCGCCATCGCGGCAACATCGGGCGTCTGATGGCCGGCACCGAGTCGCGAATCGGCGGCAAGAAGGCCTAGAGCGGCAGCCGCGGCTTTACCGTGAACGCGTGCGGCGTGGCTGCCTCGCCTCTTTGCAGGTGCGTTGCCGCGGCGAAGGCGATCATCGCGCCGTTGTCGGTGCAGAGCTCGGGCTCCGGGTAATACACCTCGGCAGAGCGCCGGGCGGCTTCCGCGTCGAGCGCCGCGCGCAGCTGGCGATTGGCGCCGACGCCGCCGGCGACCACCAGGCGCTTCAGCCCATTGGCCTGTAGCGCTCGCATGCATTTGGCGACCAGCACCTCGACCACTGCATCGACGAACGCGCGCGCGATGTCGGCATGATCGGCCGGTCCCGCCTTGCCGGCGAGCAGCAGCACAGCGGTCTTGAGGCCGGAGAAGCTGAAGTCGAGACCGCCGCTCGCGAGCATTGGCCGCGGCAGCGCGTAGCGTCCCGGCTTGCCGTTTTCGGCCAGCGCGGAGAGCGCGGGTCCGCCTGGATAGCCCAAGCCGAGCAGCTTCGCCGTCTTGTCGAACGCTTCGCCTGCCGCATCGTCTTGCGTTTCCCCGAGGAGCCGGTACTCACCTACGCCATCGACTCGCATTAACTGCGTGTGTCCTCCGGAAACAAGCAGCGCGACGAACGGAAACTGCGGCCGCCGCGCCGAGAGCAGCGGTGACAGCAGATGGCCCTCCAGGTGATGGATGCCGAGTACCGGAATGCCGAGCGCCACACCGAGCGCTTGGGCGTACGAGGCGCCGACGAGCAGCGCGCCGGCGAGGCCGGGCCCTTCGGTGTAGCCAATGCCGTACAGCTCGCGCATCGAGCGCCCCGCGCGCGCGAGCACCCGGCGGGTGAGCGGCACGAGGCGCTGGATGTGATCGCGCGCCGTAGGCTTCGTGCATGGCCACTTGCGAGTGCACAGCGTGCGCGGCCAGGCGGCCGGCGGCGCCGTCGTAGAGCGCGACGCCCGTTTCGTCGCAGGAAGTCTCGATACCGAGGACGAGCATTCGATTGATTTTGATACAATTCAGCCCCCTTTCGAGCCGAGGACTGGATGCCGGTCGTCAGAGTCAAAGAAAACGAGCCGTTTGAAGTGGCCATGCGGCGCTTCAAGCGCACGGTCGAGAAGACCGGTCTGCTTACCGAATTGCGAGCGCGTGAGTACTACGAGAAGCCGACCGCCGAAAGGAAGCGCAAGCTCGCCGCGGCCGTGAAGCGCCATCACAAGCGTCTGCGCAGCCAGATGCTGCCGCAGAAGCTGTACTAAAACCGCAATCCCCCTCAAGCAGCAAATCAACGAAGACGTGAAGACCGCCATGCGGGCGAAGGACGCCGCTCGGCTGTCCACGCTTCGCCTGCTCAGCGCGGCCATCAAGCAGCGGGAGGTGGACGAGCGCATCGAGCTCGATGACGACGCGGTCGTGGGCGTGATCGAGAAGATGATCAAGCAGCGGCGCGAGTCGATCGCGCAGTTCGAGAAAGGCGCCCGCCAGGATCTCGCCGATGCGGAAAAGGCCGAGGTGCAGGTGCTCTCGGCGTATCTGCCGGCGCAGATGAGCGATGCGGAGATCCAGCGCGAAGTCGAGGCCGCCATCGCTGCCAGCGGCGCGAGCGGGGCGAAGGACATGGGCAAGGTGATGGCCGCGCTCAAGGGCAAGCTTGCGGGCAAGGCCGACATGGGGAAAGTCTCGGCGCTCGTCAAGGCACGGCTCGCCGGCTAAAAGGCCGACCCCCGCGGGCGGTTCCGCGGGACAATGGCCGTAGCCCGAAAAGTGATTCCCGATTCGTTCAAGCAGGACCTGCTGAACCGCGTCGACATCGTCGACGTCATTTCACGCTACGTGCAGCTGAAGAAGGGTGGCGCGAATTTTCTCGGCCTCTGTCCCTTCCATAACGAGAAGACGCCGTCCTTCACGGTCAGCCCGGCGAAGCAGTTCTATCACTGCTTCGGCTGCGGGGTGCACGGCAATGCCGTCGGCTTTCTCATGGCGTACTCGACGCTTGGGTACATCGACGCGGTGAAGGAGCTTGCCGCCTCGGTCGGTATGCAGGTGCCCGACGAGCGACCGCCGACGCCAGAGCAGGCCGCGCGCAAGGAGCGCGAGACCGACCTCTACGGGCTGATGGACAAGGCGATGGATTTCTATCGCGGCGAGCTGAAGAAATCGCCGCGCGCCATCGCCTATCTGAAGGGACGGGGGCTGACTGGCGAGATCGCGGCCCGTTTCCGCATCGGCTACGCGCCCGACGACTGGCAGGGGCTGAAGGGCGCCTTTGCACAGTACGAGGACGCGGCGCTCGTCGAGGCCGGGCTCGTCATCCAGAACGAGGGTAAGCGCTACGACCGCTTTCGCGACCGCGTCATGTTCCCGATCTTCAATGTGCGCGGCGCGGTCATTGGCTTCGGTGGCCGGGTCATCGGTGAGGGCGAGCCGAAGTACCTCAATTCGCCGGAGACGCCGCTTTTCGAGAAGGGGCGCGAGCTCTACGGTTTGCTGCATGCCCGGGATGCGATCCGGACGGCCGGTCACGTGCTGGTGGTCGAGGGCTACATGGACGTGGTGGCGCTCGCGCAGCACGAGGTCGGCAACGCCGTGGCGACGCTCGGCACGGCAACCACCCCGGTGCATGTGGGCAAGCTGTTGCGCACGGCGGACGAGATCGTCTTCTGCTTCGACGGCGACGCGGCCGGGCGCAAGGCAGCCTGGCGGGCGCTCGAGGTGAGCCTGCCGCTCGCGCCGGACCACAAGCCGATCCGGTTCCTCTGCCTGCCCGATGGCGAGGACCCCGACACGTACGTGCGCAAGCACGGAAAGGAGGGTTGGCAGCGAAAGCTGCGCGAGGCGGAGACGCTCAGCCAGTTCCTGCTGTCACAACTGCGCGCGGAGTGCGACTTGGAGACACCGGAGGGCCGAGCCCGGTTTGTTTCGGTAGCGAAGCCGCATGTCCAGAAAATAACGGCCCCACAGCTTCGGCTGCAGATCGCCAACGCGGTTGCGGAGCTGGCCCGCCTGCCGCAGGGCGCCGGTATCCCAAGCTTGCTTGAACTGCCTGCTCGAGACAGGCGATTCTCACGCCCCCCGCCGGCACGGACGAGTTACGCCGCCCCTCGCTCCCCGGAATACAGGTTGCTCTACAGCCTCCTTCTCGACCTGTCGCTTGCTGAGCACGTTGACGACGACCTGCTGCTCCGGAACCTGCCGGAGTCAGGCGCTGTAATTGCTGTTCGGGACGCCTGTCGGGAATTTGAGACCGAACCGTCGGTGGGGCTCCTGGTTGACCGCCTGCAGGGCGGTCCATGGCTTGATTTGATCTTGGGAGCCCATAAATACGGGGAAGAGTTGGCTTTCGAGCCCGAAGAGGCCTCCTACGAGTTCCAGCAGGCCCTGGTAAACCTGGATTTGGCGCGCCGCAAGCGAGAGCTCGATCACCTTCGGGAAGGCGGATTGCGGTCGAAGGAGGAGCGCATCGCGTTCCAGGAGAAGAACCTGGACCGCAAAAAAATCGAAGATGGACTAAGACTCCAGGCGCCCGTCGCGGGCACTTCCAAGCCCTTGAGTGGTCAACTATAATGCGCGGTTCTTTTTTCCGCGGTCGGCACGAGGTTTTTAGGTCGGGGGACCAATGGCGCAGGCGAAGCGCAAATCGAAGGTGAAGAAAGTCCAGGCAGCAAAGAAAAAGGCGCGGCTCGTCCGCGCCGTGAAGCGTCACGTCGCGAAGGCGCGTCCGCCGAAGAAATCACTGCGCAAGCACGTTGAGCGGGCGCGTCGCCTAGCGCCCGTAGCGAAGGGCGCTGCGGCGAAGCCGCTCACCGGCAAGCCCGAAGACAAGGCGAAGGGCGCGAAGGCGCCGATCAAGAGCGCCAAGCAGGCGCTCGAGCTCCTCGAGGCCAAGGTCGCCGAGGTCAAGGTCAAGGGCAAGCGCGGGCGGCGCGGCCGGAAGGACGAATGGCTCGTCCCGGCGGAGATGCCGAAAGAGGATGCCGAGACCCGGCGCAATCGGCTGAAGAACCTGATCAAGCTCGGCAAGGAGCGCGGCTTCCTCACGTATTCGGAAATCAACGACCACTTGCCCGAGGACCTGGTCGACGCCGAGCAGATCGAGGCGATCATCTCGACGTTCGGCGACATGGGCATCCAGGTCTACGACCAGGCGCCCGACCAGGAGCAACTGCTGATCGCTGCCGAAGGGCAGGCCGTCGCCCAGCCGGACGAGGATGTGGAAGAGCAGGCCGAAGCGGCGCTCTCGACGGTCGACTCGGAATTCGGACGCACCACCGACCCGGTGCGCATGTACATGCGCGAGATGGGCTCGGTCGAGCTGCTGACGCGCGAAGGCGAAATCGAGATCGCCAAGCGCATCGAGGACGGCCTGCGGCACATGATCCTGGCGATCAGCGCCTGCCCGACCACGGTGACGGAGATCCTCGACCTCGCGGACAAGGTCGAGAAGGATGAGATGCGCATCGACGAGGTGGTCGATGGCCTGATCGATCCGAACGCCAAGGAAGACTTCGATCCGAAGCGCGCCCAGCCCCCCGAGGACGAGGAAGCGCAGATCGAGGAGGAAGAAGGCGAGGAGGACGAGGAAGCCGCCGAGGCGGCACAGTCCGCCAGCTTGCTCAAGCTCAAAGGCGAGGCGCTGGAGAAATTCGCGCGCATCCGCCGGCTGTTCGAGAAGCTGCTCAAGGCGCTGGAGAACAAGGGCTCCAAGGACAAGGACTACCTCCGTGTTCGCGACCAGATCTCGCACGAGCTGATGACGATCCGCTTTACGGCACGTACGGTCGAGCGCCTGTCGGACAGCGTCCGCAGCCTGGTCGACGAGGTCCGGCGCCACGAGCGCGCGATCCATGACATCGCGGTCGAGAAGGCGCAGATGCCACGCGCGCACTTCATCAAGGTGTTCGCAGGTACGGAGGCCTCCAAGCGCTGGCTGACGACCGAGATCAACGGCGGCCAGCCGTGGAGCGAGGCGCTCGTGCGGGTGGAGCCGTCGATCCTCGAGCTGCTCTCGAAGATGACCGCCGTGCAGCAGAAGATCGGCATCCCGCTGCGCGATCTGAAGGAGATCAACAAGCAGATGTCGACCGGCGAGGCCAAGGCGCGCCGCGCGAAGCGCGAAATGACGGAGGCCAACCTGCGCCTCGTGATCTCGATCGCCAAGAAGTACACCAACCGCGGCCTGCAGTTCCTCGACCTCATCCAGGAGGGGAACATCGGCCTGATGAAGGCGGTCGACAAGTTCGAGTACCGGCGCGGCTACAAATTCTCGACCTACGCGACGTGGTGGATCCGGCAGGCCATCACGCGCTCGATCGCCGATCAGGCACGCACCATTCGCATCCCGGTGCACATGATCGAGACGATCAACAAGATGAACCGCATCTCGCGCCAGATCCTGCAGGAGACCGGGCAGGAGCCCGACCCGGCGACGCTGGCGCAGCGGATGGAGATGCCCGAGGATAAAATCAGGAAGATTCTGAAAATCTCCAAGGAGCCGATCTCCATGGAGACGCCGATCGGCGACGACGACGACTCGCATCTCGGCGATTTCATCGAGGACCAGTCGACGCTCGCGCCTTCCGACGCGGCCACCTTCGCCAGCCTGCGGGACGTCACGAAGGAAGTTCTCGATACGCTCACGCCGCGCGAGGCGAAGGTCCTGCGCATGCGCTTCGGCATCGAGATGTCGACCGATCACACGCTGGAAGAGGTCGGGAAGCAGTTCGACGTCACGCGCGAGCGCATACGCCAGATCGAGGCGAAGGCCCTGAGGAAGCTGCGCCACCCGTCGAGAAGCGAGCGGCTGAAAAGCTTCCTCGACCAGGAAGGCTAGAAAGACGCCGAAAACAAAAAAGGCCGCGCATGCGGCCTTTTTTGTTTATAACGGCGCCCGAAGGGCCGATAGCTCAGCCGGTCAGAGCAGGGGACTCATAATCCCTTGGTCGTTGGTTCGAATCCAACTCGGCCCATCAACCGCGGCACTGGCCCAGCCGCGTCTCCGGCCCCGGCACGCTTTGCACACTAGGCGCTGCCACGCTGTCCGGAAGCGGGATGGCCGTGCTCTGTGGCGCGGTCGGGACCACGTCGACGTGCTCGATCGACACGGCGGGAAAGTCGGCGTGCCATAGCGGATAGGCGGCGACGAATAGGACGAGGAAAAGGGCGCGGTAGCTGATGCGCGGGGAGATGGCGAGAAGGGCGGTGGTCATTCGGATTGCCTCCCTGGGACTCGCGCCATCTTCCGCGCCACGGCGGCGCGCCGCCGCGAAGGAGTGCCTGATCTTGCTGATTTTGTAGCCCAGGAGCGGCATGGCGGTTGCTCCGCGCCTGACATGCTGCCTACCCATGACGTGCCATGCCCGCAATGCGGCAAGCCGCTCTACAGCGCCACCTCGCTGGAAGACGCGGTGATCGTGGCGACGCCGGAAAGCCCGAAGGTGGAGAACGACGGCGGCGGCTACTACTTGCGCTGTCCATCGTGCGGCGGCCGCGTTGCGATGGAGCGGCTGGAGCGTGGCGGACGCGCCGCCTGGCGACCGCGCGCCTAGCTTAGCTTGCGGCCGCTCCGGCGGTCGAGCAGCCGCCCGAAGTTCTCGAGCGACAGCAGGTGCATGTAGACGCGCGGCAGGATGCCCTTGTGCATTAGGTTCTTGAGCTGCGCGGCGTTCAGGTCCTCTAGCTTCTTTTCCACGACGCGGTACATGCCCGTGATCTGCAGCGGCTTCGTGCCCTCGGCGCGGAAGTTGGCCTGCATGGTGAAGGGCTCGAGCAGGGCGTAGTCGGCAAGAATCGAGCACATCTCGCGGCTGCGCTCCAGATCAGCCTCGTATTCGCCGAGCAGCCGCTCGAGCTCTTTCCATTTGCTCGTCGGCTGCTGCTGCGCGTCGAACAGCGGCTCGCCGTTGTCGTCGATGAAGGTCTTCTCGACGCAGATCAGGCGATCTTTCTGCTCGACCTTGTTGAGGTTCACTCTCGCCATGCAGAACGGATAGCGGCGCGCATAGGCCGGGACATAAATGCCGTTCGCCCATTTTCCATCCTGATAGAAGAGGTTCTCTCCCTGGGCGAGGCCCAGCACCGCGACCGGCGCGAACGACTGGGTGTTCTCGGCGCCAGTGAAGACGATCGGATAGTCGTGCAACACGGGCTGGAACTCCGTCAGGCTGATCGGGATCGCGTTGCCGTGCTGCACGAACTCGGGCACTTCCCCGGGCGCGAGCAGCCGCACCTTCTGGTTCTTGAGAAACGGCACCACTTCCTTGTAGCCAAAAGGCGGAGCTATCTGCATGGATTTACCTCGAAGCCGGCGAGGCGCGATGATAGCCCGGGCCCCCGCCTTCCGGTAAAATGCGCGGCTCTCCGATGGGGTGGTAGCTCAGCTGGGAGAGCGTCGCGTTCGCAATGCGAAGGTCGGGAGTTCGATCCTCCTCCACTCCACCAATACCCCCAATTGCTGCCTGAAAGTCTATTTTCGGGCAGGCTTTTTCATAGTGCAGCAGCGGCACCGCCGCCAAGGCGCAGAATCCTCGCCGGCTCGCCGGGGGCGAGCGATACATCGAAGCGCTCGAGCGGGTGCGAAAGTCCCTCGCCAACCGCCTTGACGAAAGCCTCCTTGCGCGTCCAGCAGTTGAAGAATCCGAGCGGCCGGTCGCGCGCGCAAAGGGCGAGATAGGCTTCGTTCTCCCGCAGGGAAAAGCAGCGCGCGGCGATCTCGTCGGCATCCGTCAGCTCGCGTACGGCTTCGACATCGACGCCGACCTCGCGATCGCGCGCGAACCCGTACACGGCGACGTCCTCGGAGTGCGACACGTTGAAGCACACGCCGGAGCCGGCAAAGCGCGGCGCGAGCGCCGGCTTGCCGCGCGCCCCATAACTGAATTCGATGGAGGCGGGCGAGACGCCGAGGCGCGCGCCGAGCAACTGGCGCAGTCGCGCGCGCGCGACGATGAAGCGGCCACGCTCGCGATGGAAGACGAGGTGCGATGCTCGTTGCTGCTCATCGTCGGAAAGAAGCTCCGCCAGCACTGCCACTGCGCGCGGCGTGAGGTCCAAGCGGGTCGTGTAGAGCTCGTATTCGCTCGCGCTCGGGCGAGCGGCGCTGTCGCTGGTGCGCAAAAGCGCGGCCATCATTCGCGGCCGATGGAGGAGTCGCGCGGCTGAGCCGGGGTCTCGCATAGAAGCGAGTGGGCGCGTGCTTGGGAAGCCCGAGGCCGCTCGGCCCCGGGCTCGGCTATCGCAGTGAGCCTCGCCACTTCGATCCCCTCCCGCCGTCCTTTACCCCCCGCGTAGCGCGTGCTGGTACTGCGTCGCCGCCTGTGTCCTGTTGCGCACCCCGATCTTTCTGAAGATGCGCTGCACATGGTTCTTGACGGTATACGGACTGATATCGAGAGAGGTCGCGATATCGATATTGGTTTTTCCGCAGGAGAGCGCGGCGAGGATTTCCCTTTCGCGCCGGCTGAGCTCACCGCCGTTGAGAGGCGCCTGCGATGAGGTCGCCGCGCTGTCGAGCGGAAAGGGCGCTACCTTGCGGAACGCTGCGTCGATCTGCGCGACCAGCGAATTGATCAGCGACAACCAGCGATCGTTGACCGGGTCTGCGCTAGAGAAGCCTGAGTTGAGCGCGATGTAGACGCTTTCCTCGCCTGTGCGCTTATCGCGCACGCCGTGCACGAGCAGGGAGCGCATCTGACGGAAGGCGCCATGCAAGGCGCACATGCAGCGCCCGTGCAGCACGCTGATGTCCGCCGGGCTCAGCAGGCGTGGTTGCTGTCCGCCCGCCAGCCATTGCCGGTAGCACTCGCCGACGAATTCGTCGATGCCGCAGCGGGCCAGGTGGCTCGTGCGAACGCCCGGGATGCCCGAGGCGACGTCGAACCTCAGCTTGCCGCGGGCAAAGTCGCCCCACGCGGAAACCAATATCTGGTGGGGCAGAAAATGCTGCAATTCGCCCGCGAGCCAGAGATAGATGTCCTGATGGCGGTTGATCTGGGCGGCGCGCGAAATGATCCGAAGGAACCGACTGCCTTCGTCCGCGGTGAGCTGCAGCGGGTTGACCGGCGGCCGAACGACCAGGCGCGCGCCATCGAGCATCCCGCCGCCGGGCGCGTCCATGTGCAATGCCGTGGATTGGAAACTTTCCATGGTGGGCCTTAACCGAACGTGGCCCGGCCGGCGGCCGAGCGACGAGATGCGCTTCGGATTTGCACCGCCAGCGGAAAATCGCGGTGGATGGCCACGCTCGCATGCGCGGCCGGTGCGGCGGCAACGGAGAGCATGACCCCGTTGCCGATCTTGAACCTATCCATGAGCCTCCCCTCGCTACGTTAGAGCGCCGTTGCGGGGGTTGTTACCGGCTTGGCTGCTTTTGTGACCCGCTGCGCGACGTGAAATTGTCCACAAAGGCACCGGGCTCAGGAGCACTGATCATGGCGTCTGACAAACTTTGCCAATCGATACAGGCGCCTCGCTTACCCGCGAGCGAGGCGATGACTAATCGCGTTGTCCACATCGAGAACGCCCGACGTTAGGCGCAAAGGTGCATTTCAAAAGCGAATTGGGCCGCGGGCGCGGCCCAATTCGCGGCTTTCGCCGTGACGGCTTATCTTCCGCCGCCGGTGCCGGTCGAGGACGCGCCGCCAGTCCCGCCCGTCGTGCCCGAGCCAGTGCCCGTGCCCAAGCTCCCGCCACCGAGCGAGCCGCCGCCCAGCGCGCCGCTGCTCGAGCCGGTGCTGCTGCCGCCAAGCGTGCCGCCGGCAGAGCCGCTTGCCCCGCTGCCGATCGAGCCGGACGTCCCGCCCGCACTGCCCAAGCCTTCGTCGCGCAGGCAGCGGTCTCTGTCGAGGCCGGTGAGTACGGCGCAACGCTGGCTG
>JAEKLK010000053.1 GCA_019509895.1 Betaproteobacteria bacterium
AGCTTCTTCGTTTTTCGCAATGGCGCTCACGTGTCGATGGCGGTCGCCGATTTGGCGCGCTCGCGCAGCACGAACTTCTGGATCTTGCCGGTCGAGGTCTTCGGCAGCTCGCCGAACACGATGGCGCGCGGCACCTTGAAGCGCGCGAGCTGGTCGCGGCAGAACTTGAGCAGCTCCATTTCGGTCAGGCTTGCGCCGGCCTTCAGCTCGACGAAGGCGCACGGCGTCTCGCCCCACTTCGCATCGGGCTTCGCCACTACGGCCGCGGCCAGCACGGCGGGATGGCGGTAGAGCACGTCTTCGACTTCCAGGGAGGAGATGTTTTCGCCGCCGGAGATGATGATGTCTTTCGAGCGGTCGCGGATCTTCACGTAGCCGTCGGGCTGCATCACGGCGAGATCGCCCGAGTGGAACCAGCCGCCGCGGAAGGCCTCGTCGGTGCCTTCCTTGTTCTTGAGGTAGCCCTTCATCGTGATATTGCCGCGGAGCATGATCTCGCCCATCGTCTCGCCGTCGGCCGGCACGGGCTTCATCGTCTCGGGGTCCATCACCGCCAGGCCTTCCTCGACGTGATAGCGCACGCCCTGGCGGCCGTTCAGCCGGGCCTGCTCGGCGAGTGGCAAGCCTTGCCAGTCGGAGTGCTTGGCGCAGACCGTCGCCGGTCCGTAGACCTCGGTCAGGCCGTAGACGTGCGTGAGATCGAAGCCCATGTTCGCCATGCCTTCGATCATCGAGGCGGGCGGCGCCGCGGCGGCGACCAGCGCGCTCACCTGGTGCTCGATGCCGCGCTTCATCTCCTCGGGCGCGTTGACCAGCGTCTGGTGCACGATCGGCGCGCCGCAATAGTGCGTGACGCGATGCTGCTTGATGAGCTGGAAGATCGCCGCCGCCTCGACCCGCCGCAGGCAGACGTTGGTTCCGGCGTTGGCCGCGATCGTCCAGGGGAAGCACCAGCCGTTGCAGTGGAACATCGGCAGCGTCCACAGGTAGACCGAGTGGTGCGGCATGCCCCAGACGAGGATGTTGCCCACCCCGTTCAGATAGGCCCCGCGGTGGTGGTAGACGACGCCCTTCGGATTGCCGGTGGTGCCGGAGGTGTAGTTGAGCGCGATCGCTTCCCATTCGTCGGCCGGCCAGCGCCAGGCGAACTCCGGGTCGCCCTCGGCGAGCAGCTGCTCATAGGTGATCTCGCCCAGACGCTTGCCGCCCGCGAATTGCGCATCATCAGCGTCCACGATAGTAATGCGGCGCTTCACCAGCTTGAGCGCCGCCTCGATGGTCGGCGAGAACTCACGGTCGGTGATGAGCAGGCGCGCTTCGCCGTGCTCGAGCATGAAGGCGATCGCCTGAGGGTCGAGCCGCGTGTTCAGTGTGTTCAGCACCGCGCCGGTCATGGCGACGCCGAAATGGCATTCGTACATCGGTGGCGTGTTCGGCAGCATCGCCGCGACTGTGTGCCCGACGCCGATGCCGCGCTTCGAGAGCGCGGAGGCGAGCCGCCGGCAGCGCGCGTAGGTCTCGCCCCACGTATAGCGCTCGCCGCCGTGGATCACGGACGTTCGTTGTGGATAAACGTAGGCCGCGCGCTCGAGGAACGAAAGCGGGGTCAGCGGCGCGTAATTCGCCGGATTTTTGTCGAGATTGTGATCAAAGATCGCGCCGGCCATAGGCCAAGTATAGCGGGGCGGCGCTAGACGATTCACACGCCGCGCCGTCGAATGGCGGCATGCGAACCCTACTTCGTATGCGAAAGACCGTACTCATGGTGGCGGCCATCCTCGCCCTATCTCTCGCCCTAGTGAGCTGGCTCGGCCGCAATATCGCCGACCCGGCATGGCTAGCGCTCGGCCTGGCAATCGCCGCCGCGTGCGTCGCCGTCTACGGCACGCTTAAGGCCGGGCTGCTCGAGTTCTCGCCGGAGGTACTCGCGGGCGACGTGATCGTGCCGCGGCCAAGCCGCGCAGCGGGCGACGTGAAGCTGCTCCTGCCGCTGCAATTCACCAACGCGGGCGCGGCCGGCGGCGTCGTCGAATGGGTGGCGGTTCGGCTCACCATCGACGGGGACATCCAGCGCTCGGTACTGCTCTCGCCGGTGGCCGAAGTCGACATGCAGCGCTTCATCCAGGCGAAGCGCAAGCTCGACGACGAGAATGCGATCGAGCCCTTTACCGCCTTCCCGCTCGACGGCAAACGCTCGCTCGCCAAGTTCGTGCTCTTCGATGTCGCCGAGCGTGGCCGCACCGAACCGCTGCGGCTACGGCCGGGACGCTGGGGGTTCGAGCTGTTCGTGAAATCGACCGCCGACCGCGCACCCAAGCTCGAGCGCTGCTTCGAGCACGTGGTCGAGCGCAAGCACACCGAGCAGTTCGCCGCCGATACGCCGGTCTACCTGATCAACTACCAGATCACCCTCCCCTCGGCCCGCCGCGAGCTGGCCGGCGCCGAGTGGATGCCGCGCCAGGCGCGCTACTCCAACTAGATCGGGGACGGAGCCCGAATTAGTTCGGGCTCCGTCCCCGAATTACGAGAGCTGGCGCCAGAGGCTCGGCGCCTTGCGCTGCTTTTCCATGTTGTCGAGGTATTGCTCGTGGAGCGCGACTTCCTCGGGCAGCGCCGGCAGGATGATCAGGTTTGCCAGGTCCGTCTGCAGCAGGGCGGCGGCCGCCGCCGCCGCGGCCGGGGTCTCCAGCTCCATGACGAGGCTTTCCTGGCCGCGGGTCATCGCCAGGTAGCACTCCGCCAGTAGCCGGGCATCGAGCAGCGCGCCGTGCACCGTACGGTTTGCGTTGTTGACGAAGTAGCGCTCGCAGAGCGCGTCGAGCGTGTTTTTCCTGCCCGGGTGGATTTCGCGGGCAAAGGCGAGCGTATCGGTGACGCGGGCGATATGGTCGGCCAGCCGCCCCAACCCTGCCCGACCGAGCTCCAGGTCGAGGAACTCCACGTCGAACTCGGCGTTGTGGATGATAAGCTCGGCGCCGGTGACGAAGTCGAGGAACTCGCGCGCCACCTCGGCAAATTTCGGCTTCGCCCGGAGGTCTTCGAGCGTCAGGCCGTGGACGCGGGTCGCGCCGAGGTCGACGTCGCGCTCCGGGTTCAGATAGGCGTGGAAGTGCCGCTCGCCGACGCTCCGCGAGAGGATCTCGACACAGCCGATTTCGATGATGCGGTCGCCGAGCTTGGCGTTCAGTCCCGTAGTCTCGGTATCAAGGACGACTTGGCGCGTCATTGTTGTTGGGTATCCCCTTGTTTGCCAGAGCGTCTGCGCGCTCGTTCTCCGGATGCCCGGCATGGCCGCGCACCCAGTGCCACTCTACAACATGTTGTCCCGCTACCTCGCCGAGACGCTGCCAGAGGTCGACGTTCTTGACGGGCTTCTTGTCCGCCGTGCGCCAGCCGCGCCGCCGCCAGTCATGGATCCAGATGGAGATGCCCTTCTGTACGTAGAGCGAGTCGGTGTAAAGCCGCACGCGGCTCGGACGCTTGAGCGCCTCGAGCGCGCGGATGACCGCCATGAGCTCCATGCGGTTGTTGGTGGTCTGGGCTTCGCCGCCGTAGATCTCCTTCTCGGCGCCCTTGACTCGCAGCAGCGCACCCCAGCCGCCCGGCCCGGGATTGCCGCGGCAGGCGCCGTCGCTGTAGATCTCGACGACATCGTCAGTCGCCATGGTGGTTCTTGTGGCTGCGTTGCGATACCGGCGCCAGCGCCCGGCGCCGCGCCCGCTCCATGCGCCATTGCGGGGTGACCAGCCGCATGCCATGCACGCGCTTCACCGCGCGGATGACGTAGAGACCGCCGAGGAGCGGCCACCAGCGCGCGCCCGCCTTGTCCATGAAGGCGAAGCGATCAAGCCACAGCTGCTGCCGGAAAGGCGGCGCGTAGCAGCCGAATTTGCCGCCGTTCAGCTCGAAGCCGAGCACCCGCAACCAATCGCGCAGGCGCAGGATCCCGATCATGCGTGCGTCCCAGGGCACGTCGGAGCGGCTCCGCCGCGGCGTGAACAATTGCCGCAAGCGCCAGAGCGAGGCGGTATTGAAGCCCGAGATGACGATCTGACCCTCCGGTATCAGGACGCGCTCGGCTTCGCGTAATACTTCGTGCGGGTTGGGATGGAATTCCAGCGCGTGCGGCAGCGCGATCAGGTCCACGCTCTGCGAGGCGAGTGGCAATTGCAGCGGATCGGCGGCGATCGCCGCGCCCGGCTCCAGCGCCACCGAGGCGCGGAATGGGATGCGGTTCTGTCGCAGAAAATCGACTTCCGGTAGGCCGACCTGTACTGCCCGGTAACCGAACACATCATCGACAGCGCTGTCAAACTGGGCGAGCTCCCAGCCGAGCACATAGGCTCCTTGGGGTGTGCTAAACCACCCGGAAAGAGACGAGCGCTCGCCGTTATACTTTTGCGCCCCGTTTTGCACGAAGGATTGCCGCATCTAGATGGAGCCGCGCATCGTCCCAATTTCGGCGTTCAAAGACAATTATGTCTGGACGCTTCGCAACGAGCGCCATGCCGCGGTGGTCGATCCCGGCGAGGCGCGGCCGGTGCTCGAGTACCTCGCGCGCGAGAAGCTCGAGCTCGCGGCGATCCTCGCCACGCATCATCACCCGGATCACGTCGGCGGCATCGCCGAGCTAGTCCGGCACTATCGCGTGCCGGTGTTCGGGCCGAAGAACGAGCCGATCGCGACGCTCACGCACCCGGTCTCGGAAGGAGATCGCATCAGCGTCCCGGAACTGGCGATGCAGTTCGAGGTGCTCGACATCCCGGGGCATACGCGCGCGCACATCGCCTATTATGGGGCCGGGGCCCTCTTCTGCGGCGACACGCTCTTCGCCTGCGGCTGCGGCCGGTTGTTCGAAGGCACGGCCGAGCAGATGTTCGCCTCGCTCTCCAAGCTTGCCGCGCTCCCCGACGACACGCAGGTCTACTGCGGCCATGAATACACCCTCGCCAACATCGGCTTTGCCAAGGCGGTCGAGCCCGGTAATCGCGCGCTCGACGCGCGCGAGGAGCGCGACCGGAGGCTGCGCGATGCGGGCAAGCCGACGCTGCCCTCGACGCTCGCGGACGAGAAGGCCACCAATCCCTTTCTTCGCTGCCGCGAGCCGGCAGTGATCGAGTCTGCCAACAAGTATCTCGGCGCGCGCGTGGCCGACCCGGTGCGTGTGTTCGCCGCCATCCGCGACTGGAAGAACCGGTTTTGACGCCGCGCGGGCTTCTCGCTCTGCTCGCCTGCGCGCTCATCGCAGCGTGCGCCGGCACGCCGTCGGCCCCGGACAGCGAGACGCAGCCGGCCGCGCCGCCCGCGGGCTCTGAGGCGCCCGCCCCGACGCCCCCCATCGCCAAGCCGGCCGCTCCGGCCCCCGCGCCCGCGACGGTGTCCGCGCCCAATAAGTTCGAAGGCCCGAGCGCCACGGTGGCGCCGGCGCCGCCGGTGGCGCTGGTTGATCGCACCATTTCGCCGCCGGACCTCTGGCAGCGCATGCGGCAGGGCTTCGCCATGCCGGATCTCGACAACGCGCTGGTGCGCGAGAAGATGACCTACTACGCGGCGCGGCCCGAGTACCTGCAGCGCATCTTCGACCGCAGCCGCATGTACCTGTATCACATCGTCGAGGAGCTCGAGAAGCGCGGCATGCCGACCGAGCTCGCGCTGCTGCCGATGGTCGAGAGCGCCTTTAATCCAATGGCCTACTCGCGCGCACATGCTTCGGGCCTGTGGCAGTTCATTCCTGGAACCGGCAAGCGCTTCGAGCTGCAGCAGAACTGGTGGTACGACGGCCGGCGCGACATCGTCGACTCGACCAATGCCGCGCTCGATTACCTGAAGTACCTGTACGACATGCACGGCGACTGGCACCTGGCGCTCGCGTCGTACAACTGGGGCGAGAACGCCGTGGCACGCGCCATCGCCAAGAACAAAGCCGCCGGCAAGCCGACCGACTACGCGCACCTCAGCATGCCGCTCGAGACGCGGCACTACATCCCGAAGCTGCAAGCGCTGAAGAACATCGTCAACAATCCCGAGCCGCTCGGCATCGTGCTCGACCCGATCCCGAACCAGCCCTATTTCGCTACCTATACGAAGCTGCGCGACATCGACGTGCAGCTCGCAGCCAAGCTCGCCGACATGTCGGTCGCCCAGTTCATCGCGCTCAACCCGGGCTTCAGCCGGCCGCTCATCCGCGCTTCCGTCACGCCGCGCATCGTGCTGCCGGCCGACAAGGTCGACACATTCCACGAGAACCTGCAGAAGCTGAATGAGCAGTCGCTAGTCTCGTGGAAGACCTACTACCCGAAGAAGGGCGACACCCTCGAGGCCATCGCCAAGAAGCACGGCATGACCGTCGCGTACCTCAAGGAAGTGAACGGCATCCCGGTACGGTCACGCCAGCTACCCAGCCTGCTCGTGGTGCCGGCAAGCAGCCACACTACGGTCGGCATAGCCAAGCTGCCGATCATGTATGCGCCGCCCATCCCGATCACCTACCGCAAGATCTACCACACGGTGAAGCCGGGCGAATCCCTCTCCTCGATCGCGCGGCGCTATGGCGTCGCAATGGTGGACATGAAGCGCTGGAATCCCCAGGGCGCCATGGTCGGCCAGCGCGTCACCATGGAAGTGCGCTCGAGCGCCAAGCCCAAGGGCAAGCAGCGCGCACAACCCAAGGGCAAGCCGAAGAAGAACGTCGGCTAACTCAT
This sequence comes from Betaproteobacteria bacterium, assembly GCA_019509895.1. Lineage (GTDB taxonomy): Bacteria > Pseudomonadota > Gammaproteobacteria > Burkholderiales > SG8-39 > SCGC-AG-212-J23. The sequence continues at coordinate 6,702 of JAEKLK010000053.1, forward strand.
CGTCCGAAGAACGTCGGCTAACTCGTCGTCCCCGCGAAGGCGGGGACCCCGTTACGCTTTAGAAGCCAGCCAGCCGCTGCGCGCTCGAGCGCCGCGATATCGAGCTTCTTCAT
>JAEKLK010000054.1 GCA_019509895.1 Betaproteobacteria bacterium
GGCGAGCTGTCGCGGGGGAAATCATGAACCGCCGCGAATTCATCGCCACCGGCGGCGCGTTGATCGTCAGCTTTTCACTCCCTGCCGTAGCCCAGAAGGCGGCGGAGAAGCTGCCGGGCGCCCTCGAGCGCGAGCCGATGCTCGACGCGTGGATTCGCGTCGCCGCGGATGGCCGCATCACGGTGTTCACGGGGAAGGCGGAGCTCGGCCAGGGCATCAAGACGGCGCTCTTGCAGATCGCCGCCGAGCAGCTCTCGGTGCCGATGTCGGCGATCGAGCTGGTCACGGCCGACACCGCCCGCACGCCGAACGAGGGCTATACCGCGGGCTCGAATTCGATGAAGGACAGCGGCACCGCCGTCCTGCACGCCGCAGCGCAAGCGCGCGCGCTCCTGGTTGCCGAGGCGGCGAAGCGCTGGGGTGTAGCGCCGGAGCAGGTGAGCGTGCAAGGCGGCGAGTTGCGCGGGCCGGAGGGCAAGCGCATGAGCTATGGCGCTGTGGTGGAAGGCCAGCTCCTGCACGCGCGCGCGCAGCCGCAATCCGCGCTCGCTACTTCGCGCACGGTGATGGGCAAGCCCGTCCAGCGCGTCGACATCCCGGCGAAGGTGACCGGCGGCGCGGCCTACGTGCACGACCTGCGCCTGCCCGACATGCTGCATGCGCGCGTGGTGCGTCCGCCGAGCTATGGCGCGCGGCTCACGAGCGTCGAGATGGAGCCGGTCGCCAAGATGGCGGGCGTCGTCAAGATCGTGCGCGATGGCAGCTTTCTCGCCGTCGTCGCCGCGCGCGAGTGGACCGCGGTGCAGGCCTCGCGCGCGTTGCGCGCGCGGGCGCAGTGGCAGGAGAGCGCGAAGATGCCGCGCGACATCTACGCCACGCTGCCGCAGCTCAAGTCCGAGGACACGGTGATCGCCGGCGGCGATACGCAACTGCCGCAGGGTGCGCGCGTGATCGAGGCGGAGTATCGCCGGCCCTACCAGATCCACGGCTCGATCGGGCCGGCGTGCGCCGTCGCGCGCCATGAGGGCAATACGCTCACCGTCTGGACGCACAGCCAGGGCGTCTATCCGCTGCGCGGCGCGCTCGCCGAGCTGATGGCGATGCCGGCCGAGCGCATTCATTGCATCCACATGGAAGGCGCCGGCTGCTATGGCCACAACGCCGCCGATGATGTGGCCGGCGATGCGGCGCTGATCGCGCGCGAGGTGCCTGGGAAGCCGGTGCGCGTGCAATGGATGCGCGAGGACGAGCATGCCTGGGAGCCGTTCGGGCCGGCGATGATCGGCAAAACGCGCGCCACGCTCGACGCGTCGGGCAATGTCAGCGGCTGGCAGTACGACGTCTGGAGCAACACGCACTCGTCGCGGCCGGGCAAGGCGGGCGAGCTGGCGGCGGCGTGGTCGGTGTCGAAGCCTTTCCAGCCTTCGCCGCCACGGCCGCTTCCGCAGCCCGAAGGCGGCGGCGATCGAAATGCCATCCCCCTCTACAAGTTTCCCTCCCGGGTAACGCACCACTTCATTCCCGAGATGCCTGTCCGAGTCTCGGCCTTGCGTGCGCTTGGCGCCTACACGAACGTGTTCTCGATCGAGAGCTTCATGGACGAGCTCGCGGCCGCGGCCAAGGCCGATCCGGTCGAGTACCGCCTGCGGCATATCGACGATGCGCGCGCGCGCGATGTCATCCGCATGGCGGCCGAGCGCTTCGGCTGGGACAAGTACCAGAAGCAGAACGGCAACGGCCGTGGTTTTGGGTTTGCGCGCTACAAGAACCTCGCGGCCTACTGCGCGCTCGCGATGGAGGTGAAGGTCGACCGCGAGACGGGCGACCTGCGCGTGCTGCGCGTCGTCGCCGCGGTCGATTCCGGCGAGGCGGTGAACCCGGACGGCATCCGCAACCAGATCGAGGGCGGCATCCTGCAGTCGGTGAGCTGGACGAGCTTCGAGGCGGTGATGTACAACGACACGCGCATCACCAGCCGGGATTGGGGCACCTACCCGATCCTGCGCTTCTCGCACGTGCCGCAGGCGCTCGAGGTGCACCTGATCGATCGCCCGGGCCAGCCCTTCCTCGGCACCGGCGAGGCGGCGCAGGGCCCGGCCGCCGGTGCGCTCGCCAACGCGCTTGCGCACGCGACCGGCGTCCGCGTACGCGAGCTGCCCTTCAGCCCGCGGCGGCTGCGTGCGGTGCTGAGCGGCTGAAAACCAATTTCGTACGCGGTACGGAATTGGCGAAACGCCGGAGACGTTCACGCCATCATATGGCGATGGAGGACAGCTCATGGCACGACTCGTAAAGCGCACCCCCCAGGAGCCCACCAAGTACGTGATGGACGGCAAGGAGGTCTGGCTGTGCAAGTGCGGGCTGTCGAAGAACCAGCCGTACTGCGACGGCTCGCACAAGATCACCCGGGGTGAGGAGGCGGGCAAGCTCTACTGGTACGACGACGCCGGCAAGCGCCACGAAGTAGCGGACAGCTTCGGCGGCATTCGGACTTTCTAGGAGCGGGCGATGTACGAAGTGACGCTGCGCCGGCGGGAACCGGTCGCCGAGCGCACGCTCGCCTTCTACTTCGACAAGCCCGCGGGTTTTTCGCATGACGCGGGCCAGAACGTGATGCTCTCGCTCATCGAGCCGCCCGCCATGGACGCTGCGGGCCCGAGCCGTCCGTTCACCCTCGCTTCGGCGCCGCACGAGCCGGAGCTGATGATCGCCACGCGCATGCGCGACTCGAGCTTCAAGCGCCACCTCGGGTCCGTGCCGCTCGGCACGCGGCTGGAGATGGACGGGCCGGCCGGCCTGCTGGTCCTGCACGAGGATGTGTCGCGGCCGGCGGTGTTCCTCGCCGGCGGCATCGGCATTACGCCGTTTCTCGCCATGGCGCGCGACGCCGAAAAGCGCAAGCTGCCGCACCGCATCGTCCTCTTCTACTCGAACCGCCGGCCGCGCGACGCCGCCTTCCTCGCCGAGCTCGAGCGGCTGCAAGGCGATCGCTTCCGGTTGGTGACCACCATGACCGACGCGCCGGAGTGGCGCGGCGAGCGCCGCCGCATTTCGCGGGAGCTCCTCGCCGAGCATCTGCCCGACCTGCGCTCGCCGATCTACTACTTCGCGGGACCGCCCGGAATGACCATGGCCGTGCAGGGGATGCTGTCCGAGCTCGGCATTGCCGAAGATGACATGCGGTCGGAAGAGTTTTACGGCTATTGAAACGCCACCGCGGCTCGCGGCATCCAATGGGGCATGGCAGGGATCACCATGGCACGCACGACGCAGCCGGCGAGCCTCGCAAGCGGCGCCGGCGATAGCGAGCTGATTGCTCGCGCGGCGGCGGGCGATGCCCGCGCCTTCGAGGCGCTGATGCGCCGCTACAACCGGATGCTGTTCCGCACGGCGCGGGCGATCCTGCGTGATGACGCCGAGGCCGAGGACGCGCTGCAGGAAGCCTATCTGCAGGCGTACGCCTCGCTCGCGAGCTTCCGGGCGGAAGCCAAGCTTTCGACCTGGCTCGCGCGCATCGTCGCCAACGAGGCGCTCATGCGCCTTCGCAAGCAGACGCGGCGCGCCGAGATCGTGCCGATGCAGAGCGCCGATGCGCCGGAGGTCGAGCAGGTAATGGATACCGACATGGACAACGCGCCCGACACGCGGGTCGCGCGCGGCGAGATCCGGCGCCTCCTGGAGGCGCAGATCGACGCGCTGCCGGAGACCTACCGCACCGTCTTCATGCTGCGCGCCGTCGAGGAACTCTCGGCGGAGGAGACCGCCGCCGTGCTGGAGATCCCCGCCGCCACGGTGCGCACACGGCTCTTCCGCGCCCGCAGCCTGCTGCGCGAAGCGCTGGCGCAGAAGATCGACGTGGCCTGCGAGGACGCTTTCAGCTTTGCCGGCGAGCGCTGCGACCGGGTGGTCGCAAGCGTGCTCGCGCGGCTTTCACCGACCAAGGAGACACCATGAACCGCAAGCAGCTTTTCGCCCTCTTGCTCGTCGCACCGGCCCTGGCACTCGCGCAGGGCAAGCCGAGCGACCCGCAGATCGCGCACATCGTCGTCACGGCGAACCAGATCGACATCGACGCCGGCAAGCTCGCCAAGTCGCATACACAGAACAAGGAAGTGCAGGCCTTCGCGCAGCAGATGATCACCGACCATAGCGCGGTGAACAAGCAGGCCGGCGCGCTCGCCAAGAAGCTCGGCGTCAAGCCGCAGGACAACGACACGAGCAAGGCGCTGAAGAAGGGCGCCCAGGCGAACATGGCGAAGCTCAAGAACCTGAAGGGCGCGCAGTTCGACAAGGCCTACGTCGACCACGAGGTGGACTATCACCAGCAGGTGCTCGACGCGATCGACAAGGTACTGGTCCCGAGCGCGCAGAACGCCGAGCTCAAGGGCCTGATCGAGAAGGTGCGCCCGGCCATCCAGACGCACCTCGACCATGCCAAGCATCTGCAGGCCGACTTGGGAAAGAAGTAGCGGCGCGCTCGCATGAGGTACGCATCGAAGGGATGAAGTTCGTCCCCGACCGGCTCGAAGTCGCCGTCGGGGACCGGGTCACCTGGACCAACCGCGACTTCGTCCCGCATAGCGTGACGGCGAAGGAGCGCGGCATCGAATCGGGCGATCTCACCGAGGGCAAGAGCTGGACCTACGTCGCCCGCACGCGCGGCGAGATCGCCTATATCTGCCGGCTGCATCCGGTGATGCACGGGACGCTCGTCGTCAAATAGCGTTCAGCTCACGAGCGCCAGTCGAAAATCACCGGCCTGCGTCTTGTCGCCCATCTCCGCGAGGAAGAACCCGACGCAGGTGGCGGCGAAGACCCTCAAACAAAAAGCCGCCGGACCCGCGAGGGGCCGGCGGCTCATGGCGCCCGAGGCGCGCTTACTTGCCGTACTGCTGCGAGTTCTGGTTCTGCGAACCGGACTGCTGGGTGTTCTGCGACTGGTTCGCGCTGCCCTGCTGCTGGTTCGACTGGTTCGAGCCGGAGCTCAGGCTGCCGGAGGTCGAACCGCCCGCGGCGCCGGAGCCGCTCGAGGACTGGTCCTGCTTGCTCGACGTCGAGCCGGACGCGCCCGACTGGGTGCTGCTCTGCTGCTGCGAGGAAGTCGAGCCGGAGCTGGAGCTCTTGCCGTCGTGGTCGCGATCGCGATCGCCGCGGTGCTCGCGGTCCTCGTTCTTCGCGCCCTGGCGGTGCTTCTCCTTGCCTTTCGCCCAGCCTTTGCCCGGCGAGTTCGGGTTCTTGTCCTCAGCGCCCTGCGAGCCGGAGGTCGCACCGGCGCCCGAGCTCTGCCGCTGGCTGCTCGAGGATTGCCCGTACTGCTGCGAGTTCTGGCTCTCTCCGCCGGACTGCTGAGAGTTCTGCGCCTGGTTGCCCGTGCCTTGCTGCTGGTTCGCCTGGTTGCCCTGGCCGACCTGCTGGCTGTTCTGCACGTCGGGCGAGGCGTTCACGTTCGGCCCCTTGTTCAGGTCAACGTTCGCGCCCGTACCGGCCGGGCCCTGCACGCTAACCTGCGCAGCGGCGAGCTGACTGAACGACACGGCGAGCACGCCGGAAAAGACAACAGGAAGTAGCTTCTTCATTAAATCCTCCTAGGCTGAGTGGAAATGGAAAAAACGAGCTGCTGGGGCCTTTGCCGCAAGGCTCGTTCCCGCGCCGGCCGCGGTTTGTTACCGGTTGTTACGGATAGCGGCCGGTTTGCTCGGCGACTAGTTGGCCCGCATCGAAGAGGCGCACGGTGATCTCGTAGTGATCCGAAGGCGAGACGTTCACCGAATTGGACGCGAGCTTGCCGTGCCCGTGTGCGTCCAGCTTGACGGTGCCGCTCTGATTGCTGTTGGACGAGCGACCCTCGCCCTCGCGCCGCACCTTCATCTCATACTGCAGCGCCTTGTCCGCGGGCCCGGCGACCGTTGGCTCGACGCTCAGATTGTTTCCGCGTACCTCAGCGCCCATGTCGACGCGATAGGCGTTATCCGCGTAAGCGATGAGCGGCGCGAAGGCAAACACGATGAAGAACTTGCGCATGCCCTCGAGGCCGCAACGTTCGTGCCTGACAGAAAGATTACGTACGACAGAAAGATTACGTACGAAGTACGGAATTCAGAATCGGTATGCGACGCTCGCGCTCGCATAAGCGCCCGAGCGGCGCTGCACGATCGGGCTTTTCATCGCCTCGTCGGAAAGGCGGCGCTGCTCGATGCTCGCGAAAAGGACCCAGCGCGGCGTGAGGTCGTAGCCACCGAACGCGCCCAAGCGCGTGGTGAGAAGCCCGCTCTCTTGCACGTCGTAGTACGACTCGAAGTGCTTCCCGCTCGCCCACGTCGCCTGCGCGTACAGGCCGGCGATGAAGCCATGGCCGCGATAGACGCCCACGTTGGCGCGCGCATCGAGCTCGACTCCCCGATCGCTGTCTACATGCTGGTGCGGGCGAACCACGTCTTGCCGAAGTAGCGGATCATCGGGATGACATCCACCGTGCGTTCCGCCGAGCCGTCGAATGTAGGCCGCGAGCGCAGGCCTGCACCGAGGAGCGTGGGCTCCGGCTTGTCCAGCCCGGGCTTTTCCTGCGCGGCGGCCAGCGCGGGCAGCGCCGCGCATGCCAATAGAACGAGGCGCTTCATGCGCCACCCGTGAAGTTCGGCGGGCGCTTCCCGATGAAGGCGGCGATGCCCTCGCGGGCGTCGCGGCCGCGCGCCTGCGCGGCGATCGACTGCGCCTCGAGCTCCATCTGCGTCTCGAGCGATTCCGCGAAGCTGTGATGCAGGAGCCGCTTTGCCGCGCCGTACGCCTGCGTTGCCCCGCGCGCGAGGTCCTGCGCCAGCGCTTCGCTTTCGGCCGCAAGCGCGCCGTCCGCGAGCACGCGCGTGACGAGACCCCATTCGTACGCTTCGCGTGCGCTCAGCACCCGATTGCTGATCGCGAGCTCGAGCGCACGGCGCACGCCGACGATGCGGGGCAGGAAGTAGGTCGAGCCGCCGTCGGGGCTCAGGCCGGCGCGGGTGTAGGCCATCGTGAACTTGGCCGATTCGCCGGCGAGCACCAGGTCGGCGGCCAGCACGAAGCTCATGCCGCCGCCGCCGGCGGCGCCGTTCACGGCGACCACGAAGGGCGCATCCATGCGCACGAGACGCGAGATGGCAAGGTGCAGCATCCCGGCGAGCTCCTTCACGTGCGCGCCGAGCGCGTCCCCTTGAGCCGCAAATGCCTTGAGGTCGCCTCCCGCGCAAAACATCCGCCCTGCGCCGGTGAGCAGCACCGCCCGCACGCCACGGTCCTCGCTGGCACGGATCGCGGCCTGCATCAGCTCGCGTCCCATCGTCAGGTCGATTGCGTTGGCGGCGTCGGGCCGGTTAAGCGTAATGCGGGGTCGTACTCGAGGAACAGCGTACCGGCGGAGAGCGAGTAATCCTGCGAGCGCGGCAGGCTGTTGGAGTGCTTGATCGGCAGGGTCGCTTCGCACACCAGGAAGCGCTCGGGACCATGCGCTGGCATGGTCGGGTTCTTCTGCTCCAAGCCGACGCACGATCGATCGGACTGGTTGATCGTGCTGATGCGACCCTGGGCGACTGCGTGCGCGCCACCCTGGCTGCGCCATAGAAGCGTGCCGTTTTCGAACGTCGCGACGATGTACGGAGTATCGGCGCTGTAGAGATAGCCGACCACGCTCGCGTCTGTCTTCATGAGCTGGTCGAGCTGCGCGCTGCCGCTGCTCGCTCCTACGGCCGACGCGCCTGGCCTTGCTTCGGGTGGCGGGCCCGCCTGGTCGCAGGCACTCAATGCCAGCGCCGCAATAAACACTTTGCGTTTCATGCGGTCTCGAATCTACCGCATTACCGCGATTCCGCCGCTTCGACGACCTCGTAGGTTCGCGTGCCGGAAAGCATTTGCTCGGAGACGAGCACCTTGGCGCGCTGTCCTGAGCGCACCAGCATCGGCGTGACGACACTCGCCTGCACGAGCGTCCCGTCGGTGAGCCGGATCATCGCCGTGCGGTCGGCACCGGCGTGGCCGGTCGAGCTTGGCTGCACCGTTATCGCTTCGATCATGCCGGTCATCTCGCCGATGCTGCGCCTGGGATCGGTGATCCAGAACCAGATGAACACCGCCACAACGATCGCCAGGATGGCGAAGAGAACGTTGTTCATGCGTTGGGACGGAAGCGCTTCCGACATGGCAGTCAAAATAGCATTGCCTGCCGGGGTGAACCTGACGCCCGGATGTCAGCCAAACAATGGAACGTCAAAAACGACGGTCTTTTTACTCAGCGGGAACAATGTCGACCACCTCGTAGGTGCGCTGACCGGAAAGCACGTCTTCAGTAACGACGATCCTTGCCCGCTCGCCGGCCCGCACCGGACGATGAGTGACGATGTGCGCCTGCGTCACCCGCCCGTCCGGCATGCGGATCATGGCGGTGCGATCCGGCTCCGCCCGGGTATCGGATTGCTGCCGCGTCGTGGTGGCTTCCACGGTGGCGATGATCTCTTCCACGCGCCGGCTGGAGTGCGACAGGATGAACCAGCCGACCAGGACGGCGAGGGCCGCCACGACGACGACCGGAAGCGCCCATCGATTGGCAGCGCGCGGGCTGGCCAGGCTAAACCTTGAACGCCTCGAGCGTCTCGGGCGCGAAGAGCTCTTCCGGCTGCAGCCGGCGCTTGGAAAGTCCCTGCTCGTGGTGATAGCGCAAGAATGTATCGAGTACCGGACGGTTCGCCGCGACGCCGTACGGCCACCAGTCCTCGCCCATCTCGCGCCGCGCTTCCTCCACATGGGCGACCAGCCAGGGCAGCATCGCCGGCATCGCCGCCGTCTGGCGGTAGAGTTCCATCGCATGCGACTTCGATTGCTCGAGCGCCTTGTAGAGCGACTGCGCGACCCAGCGGTTCTTCTCGTAGACGTCCCGGCGGATCACCACCGTATGCATGATCGGAAAGATCCGGGTGCGCCGGTAGTACTCGCGTTCGGCCGAGACGTAGTCGGGAAATAGCCGCTTCACGTCCTGCGGGCGCGTATAGAAGGTCGAGGGCGCGCGCGCCGTCACCATGGCGTCGAGCTCGCCCTCGGCGATCATCTGGGCGAGCGTTTGCGTCGCGCCGATCGGCCGCACGCGGATCGCGGGCGGCAGGTCGATCTTCAGCTTGTCGATGCGGCCGGGCTCTTCTTCGCCGCCCGAGAGGTGGTCGTAGTCGGCGACCTTGACGCCGTATTCGTCGGAGAGGATGCCGCGGATCCAGACCGGCGCGGTCATCTGGTACTCCGGCACGCCGACCCGCTTGCCCTTCAGGTCTTCCGGCCGCCGGATACCGCTCTTCTCGGCTACGAAAATGCACGAGTGCCGGAAGAAGCGCGACGGAAAGACCGGGATGGCGATGAACGGCGGATTCGGCGAATGCAGCGACGCGCTGTACGAGGAGAGCGACATCTCGGACGCGTCGAACTCGCGGCCGCGCATCATGCGGAAGAACGTCTCCTCGACCGGCAGCGTCAGGTAGTTGAGGTCGATGCCGTCGGCGCGCACCGTACCGTCGGCGAGCGCGCGCATGCGGTCGTATTCCCAGCAGGCGAACGTCAGGCTGAGCTTCGGCATCGCCCCAGTATACTCAGCGGCCTGGAGGAGAATCGATGCGTTTCATACCGGTCCTCGCAGCACTGCTCGTCGCGTGCGCCGCGCACGCGCAGAACTATCCGTCGCGCCCGATCAGGATCATCGTGCCGTACGCGCCCGGCGGACTTCCCGACACGATGACGCGCCTGGTCGGCGGCAAGCTCGCCGATCCGCTGGGCCAGCCGATCGTGGTGGAGAACATGGGCGGCGCGGGCGGCATCAATGGCGTGGCCGAGGTCGTGAAGTCGGCGCCCGACGGCTACACGCTGCTGGTCGCCGACGTCGGCCAGATCGCGATCAACCCGCATCTCTTCTCCAAGCTGCCCTACCAGCCGCTCAAGGATCTCGCGCCGGTGAGCCTGATCGGCACCTCGCCGCTCTACCTGGTCGCGCATCCCTCGGTGCCCGCGAACACGCTGAAGGAGCTGGTGGCGCTCGCGAAGAAGGAGCCGGGCAAGCTGAACTACGGCTCCTCCGGCATCGGCAGCATCCATCACCTGGCCACGGAGGCGCTCAAGGCGGGCTTCGGCATCGACATCGTGCATGTGCCGTACAAGGGCACCGGGCAATCGGTGCCGGCGCTCCTCGGCGGGCAGGTCGCCCTTCTGTACTCCGCGCTGCCTTCCATTGCCGGCCATCTCAAAGACGGCAAGGTGAAGATGCTTGCCATCAGCAGCGCCAAGCGCTCGCCGCATACACCCGACGTCCCGACGGTGGCCGAGAACGGCATCGCCGGCTACGACTTCGTCGCCGAGATCGGCCTGCTCGCGCCGGCCGCCACGCCGCGCGAAGTGATCCAGCGCCTTGCCGGAGAGATGGCCAAGGTCGCGAAGCAGCCCGACGTCGTCAAGCGCTTCACCGAGCTCGGCATCGACGCGGTCGGCTCGTCGCCCGCCGATTACGGTGCTCTCAACAAGACCGAGTTCGAAAAGTACGGCAGGCTGGTCAAGGAGACCGGCGCGAAGGTCGACTAATGGTTGTTTAGCTTTGTAAACGGGATCCCCGCTTTCGCGGGGACGACGGGTCGGCGAATGCTTCTCTAGTTTTGTCGCGCAGGTTGTCGATGATCGCGAGCAGCGTGCGCTGGGTCGCCGCGCGGTCTGCGGCGCTCACCCCGGCGAGGCCGATCTCGTTCACTTCGACCGCAAGCGGCACGAGCTTCGCCTTCAGCGCGCGCCCCTTGGGCGTAAGGTACACGTAGACGTTCTTGCGGTTGCGCTCCGCCTGGCTGCGCGTCACGTAGCCCGCCTTCTCCATCGCCCGCAACGCCGCGACGGTGGTCGGCTCCGAGACGCCCGCCTCCGTGGACAGCCCACGCTGCGTCAGCCCGTCGCGCTCCCACAGGATGCGCAGGAACGTCCAGTGGCCGAAGGTCACGCCGTGCGCCGCGAGCCGCGCCTGCAGCGCGCGCACGAAGCGGCGCCACGCCTCCTTCGTCAGGTGCGCAACGCGGTCTGGTTTTGCAGCGCCACTTCGCGCCGTTCTTTCGCCGATTGCAGGATTGCGAGGCATACCTCGGTGGTGGCAAGTGCCCATTCGCCGTCGTGGACCGGCGGCCGTGCATCCACGACCGCCGCGTAGAGCTCGTCGATGACTTCGGCCCGCTGCACCTTCGGCGGCGGGAGCGGCTCGAGGCGCCGCTCGCCGTCGGCGTAGATCCACACGCCCTCGGGCAGCGGGCGCAGATCCGCGCGCTCGCACGAAGCGATCAGCACGCCGAAGTGCTGATGCAGGAGCGCGCTCGGCGCCTTCGCTTGCTTCGCGCCGCCATAATTGCGCTCGTTCTTGAGCTGCATCTCGTCGCTCACCTCATTACCCGATAAGGTGCGGCGCGACGCGCCGTAGCTCGCCGGGTCTTTCTTCTGGCCGCCTTCGCCGATCCAGCCGGTGAACTCGTCGGAATCGAAGTGAGCGTAGCCGCTGTATGTGACGGTCGCGAACGCTCCGTCCTCGAAGGTGATCAGCGCGCTGTACGCGCCTTCGGTCGGTCGCGCCGCATCCCAATTGCCGGTCTGCGCCCACACGCTTTTCGCGCGTCCGCCGGCCAGGAGCCGCACGATATCGGCGTGGTGCGCCGCCTGGTTGTAGACCGCGCCGCCGCCGCGCGACGTGTCGAGTTCCTCCGGCCGGCGCGGCCGGTAGAGAAAATCGGTGAAGTTCATCGCGGTGATCATGCGCAGGCGGCCGAAGGCGCCGCTCGCGATCAGCTCGCGCGTGCGCCGGATCGGCGCGTCGAAGCTGTGGCTGTGCCCGACGATCAGATGGCGCCCGGCGGCGCGCGCCGCGTCGACCATCGCGCGGCATTCCGCCAGGGTCAGCGCCATCGGCTTTTCCACCAGGGCGTGCTTGCCGGCCGCAAAGGCGAGGCGGGCGTGCGTGGCATGGAACTCGTGCGGCGTCGCAACGTACGCGACCTCCACTGCCGGGTCGGCGCACAGTTCCTGCACGCTCGCGTATGCCCGGCCGCCGAAGTCGCGCTGGAACTGCGCGCGCGCTTCGGGGCGCGGGTCGGCGGCAGCGGCCAGTTCGATGCGGCTGTCGGCCGCGAGCGTCGGCGCCATCAGCGTGAACGCGCGACCGAGACCGGCAACGCCGAGGCGGATTGTTTTCACAGCGGGCGCGGCGGTATCATCATCGCCGGATACTTAGGTACCTAAGTATATCTTTGCCGACCGAGGAGGCCCCATGCTGACGCGCGAACAGAACGAGCTCCTATGCCGCGTTGGGGGCGACGCGCCGATGGGCGGCATCATGCGCCGCCACTGGCTGCCGGTATGCATGTCGGAGGAAGTGGCGGAAAACGATGGCGCGCCGGTGCGCTCGCGGCTGGTGGGCGAGAGCCTGGTCGTCTTCCGCGATTCGAATGGCAAGCTCGGCGTGCTCGACGAGCACTGCCCGCACCGCGGTGCTTCGCTGGTCTTCGGCCGCAACGAAGAGTGCGGCCTGCGCTGCCTCTACCACGGCTGGAAGTTCGACGTGGACGGCAACATCCTAGAGATGGCCTCCGAGCCGGACGGCTCGGCGCTGATGAAGTCGCTCAAGCAGAAGTCCTACCCGGTGCGCGAAGCGGGCGGCTTCGTCTGGGCCTGGCTCGGGCCGAAAGACGAGCTGCGAGAGTTCGAGCCCCCCGCCTGGGCGCCCAAGCCGGGCATCAAGTACGCGATCGTGAAGATGCACGCCGCCTGCAACTGGGCGCAGGTGCTCGAAGGCTCGATCGATTCGGCGCACAGCTCGAGCCTGCACTCGACCAACATGCCGGCGGCGGAGGATGTGTATGGTTCCACCGCGACCGACGAAGCGTGGTACCGGCCCTCGAACGACAAGGCGCCGCGCATGCAGTTCGAGCCGACGCCGTATGGCTTCCGCTACGCGGCGCTGCGCAAGCCGATCAAGAATCCCGAGACCGACCAGTACGTACGCACGACGCTCTTCATCGCGCCCTTCACCGTGCTGATTCCGCCCAACAACCAGTACAACCTCGCGCAGATGCTCGTGCCGGTGGACGACGTGAATACGATGTTCTACTGGATCGCCTGGCACCCGGATCCGAAGAAGGGCATCTCGCAGGAGGCGTGGCGGCGCTTCTGCGGCGCCACGGTGGGCGAGGACATCAATGCCGATTTCACCAAGAAGCGCACGCTGCATAACCTGTACATGCAGGACCGCGCCGCCATGAAGAAGGGCGATTTCACCGGCATCAAAGGCATCCCGACGCAGGACATGGCGATGTGGGAATCGATGGGGCCGATCGCTGATCGCAGCCGCGATCATCCCGGCTCGAGCGACATGGCGGTGGTGCAGTTTCGCCGCATGATGGTCGGCGCCGCCAAGAAATTCAAGGAAGGCGCGCCCGCCATTGGCACGACGAGCAAAGTGCCGCCGTCGAAGCTCGCCTCATTTGAAGGCATCGTGCCGAAGAGCACCGATTGGCGCACCTTGGGAACAGATGCGGGCGTGCCGGCCGACGAAGCGGTCAGTGCAAAATGAGACCTGAACGGTCGTCCCCGCGAAGGCGGGGACCCCGTTAAACGAAATGGACAACAAGTTTTCTAATCGCCTAAACGGGGTCCCGGCCTGCGCGGGGACGACTGATTAATCAATGGCAAACCTTCCCGAGGGACGCTGGCTCGACGTCGACGGCGTCCGCACGCGGTACTTTGAAGCGGGCCGCGGCGAGCCGATCGTCTTCATCTACGGCGGCAATTTCGGCACGGGCGACTCGGCTTCCAGCGCCTATACCTGGAATAACCAGCTCGCCCCGCTCTCCGAGCACTTGCG
>JAEKLK010000055.1 GCA_019509895.1 Betaproteobacteria bacterium
CTGGGCCTGGCGCGAGCGCAGCGGCGTGGGCCGCTGGCTGAAGAGCCGCAGGAGCTGGCGCCAGCTCGGCATCGTTGCGGCAGTCGTGGCGCTCGCCGCCTTCATTCCCGTGCGCCTGAGCGTGCTGGCGCCGGCCGAAATCACTGCCGCGCGGCCGATTCCCGTGACCTCGCCGCTCGATGGCGCGGTGCGCGAGATCGTCGTCAAGCCCAACCAGATCGTGAAAGCCGACGAGCTCCTGGTCGTGCTCGATGACACGGGGCTGCGCAACCGGCTCGAGCTCGCCGCGAAATCGCTCGACATCACACGTGCCGACCTCCTGCGAGCCATCTACAAGTCATTCAGCGACGAGGCGAGCCGGCATGAGCTGCCGGTGCTCAAGGCGCGGGTCGAGGAGAAGAGCGCCGAAGTGACCTATCTTACCGAGGTGCTGGAGAAGTCGAAGCTCACCGCGCCGCAGGGGGGCATCGCGGTCTTCCCCAGCCAGGATGACTGGCGCGGGCGGCCGGTGCAGGTGGGCGAGCGCATCATGACCATCGCCGATCCCTCGCTCATCGACGTGACGATCTACGTGCCGCCCGAGGACGCGGTCGGGCTCGAGCGCGGCTCCGAGGTGCAGCTCCTGCTGCACGTCGATCCGCTGAAGCCGCTGCAGGCCAAAATCGAGCGCTCGAGCTACGAGGCGACCGTCGGCCCGGATGGCACGCTCGCCTACGTCGTGCATGCCGAGCTGGCCGCCGGCCAGGGCCTGCCGAGGATCGGGCTGCGCGGCACCGCCAAGATTTACGCCGAGCGAGTGGCGCTCGGCTACTACCTGCTGCGCAAGCCGCTCGCGTACGCGCGCCGTACGCTGGGCGTCTAGCTCTCGAAAAACTCCTTCACCTTGTCGAACCAGCCCTTCGCGCGCGGGTTGTGGCGCGCGTGGTCGGCCTGGCTCAACGTATCGAACTCGCGCAGGAGATGGCGTTGCCGCTCGGTCAGGTTGACCGGCGTCTCGACCACTACGTGGCAGAAGAGGTCGCCCGGCGCATCGCTACGCACGCCCTTGATGCCCTTGGCGCGCAGGCGGAACACCTTGCCGCTCTGTGTCTCGGCCGGCACGCGGATCTTGGCCGAGCCGTCGAGCGTCGGAATGCTGATCTCGCCGCCGAGCGCCGCGCTGGTGATGGAGATCGGCATCTCGCAGTGCAGATCGTCGTGATCGCGCGTGAACACCGGATGCGGCTTGATGTGCACCTGGACATAGAGATCGCCGGAGGGCCCGCCGTTCACGCCCGGCTCGCCTTCGCCGGAGAGACGGATGCGATCGCCTTCGTCGACTCCGGACGGGATCTTGACCTGCATCGTCTTCTGCAGCTTGATGCGGCCTGAGCCGGCACACTGCGCGCAGGGGTGCGCGATGACGCTGCCCGAGCCGTGGCAGCGCGGGCAGGTCTGCGCGATCGAGAACGGGCCCTGCGAGACGCGCACTTGGCCGGCGCCGCGGCAGGTGGGGCAGGTGGTGGCCGCGCTGCCGGGCCGTGCGCCGCTGCCTTTGCAGACGTCGCAGGCGGACATCGCCGGTATGCGGATCTTGGTCTCGAACCCGTGCGCCGCCTGCTCGAGCGTGATCTCGAGGTTGTAGCGCAGGTCTGCGCCGCGGAAGACCGTCGAGCGGCCGCCGCGCGCGCCGCCGAAGATCTCGCCGAAGATGTCGCTGAAGATGTCGCCGAAGTGCCCGCCGGCACCCGCGCCCGTGGCGTGCGGGTCGACGCCGGCGTGGCCGAACTGGTCGTAGGCGGCGCGCTTCTGCGGTTCGCACAGCACCTCGTAGGCTTCCTTCGCCTCCTTGAAGTGCTCTTCGGCGCGTGGGTTGTCCGGATTGCGGTCCGGATGCCATTTCATGGCGAGGCGCCGGTACGCCTTCTTCATGTCGTCTTCCGAGGCGTCCCGGTTGACACCCAGTACCTCGTAGTAATCGCGCTTCGCCATGTTCTTGGTTTCCATACAAACGAACGGGCCCATTGCTGGGCCCGGGCCGTTAACTCATCGCAAGATCAAGTGACGCTCAACCCGTCTTCTTGTCCTTCACCTCGGTGAACTCGGCGTCGACGACGTTCTCGTCGGCCTTGCCCGCCTCGCCCGCGGCTCCGGCGCCGCCCCCCGGCGCCTGCTGGCCGCCGCCTTGCGCGGCCTGCTGCTGCTCGGCATACATCTTCTCGCCGAGCTTCTGCGCCGCCTGGGCGAGCGCCTGCGCTTTCGCCTCGATCTCGTCCTTGTTCTCGGACTTGAGGGCGCCTTCGGCGTCCTTTAGCGCAGCCTCGATCTTATCCTTCTCGCCGGCGTCGAGCTTGTCGCCGTAGTCCTTCAGCGACTTGCGCGCCATGTGCACCGTCGCCTCGAGCTGGTTGCGCGCGTTGACGAGCTCGAGAGCCTTCTTGTCCTCGGCGGCATGCGCTTCGGCGTCCTTCACCATGCGCTGGATCTCGGCCTCGTTAAGTCCCGAGCTCGCCTGGATCTTGATCTTGTTTTCCTTGCCGGTCGCCTTGTCCTTCGCCGAGACGTGCAGGATGCCGTTCGCGTCGATGTCGAACGTCACCTCGATCTGCGGCATGCCGCGCGGCGCGGTCGGGATGTCGGTCAGGTTGAACTGGCCGAGCGACTTGTTGCCCGCGGCGAGGTCGCGCTCGCCCTGCAGTACGTGGATGGTCACCGCCGTCTGGTTGTCGTCGGCGGTCGAGAACACCTGCGTCGCCTTGGTCGGAATGGTGGTGTTCTTGGTGATGAGCTTGGTCGCCACGCCGCCCAGCGTTTCGATGCCCAGGGAAAGCGGCGTCACGTCGAGCAGCAGCACGTCCTTGACGTCGCCCTTCAGCACGCCCGCTTGGATCGCCGCGCCAACGGCGACCGCCTCGTCCGGGTTCACATCCTTGCGCGGCTCCTTGCCGAAGATCTCGCGTACCGCGTCGATCACCTTCGGCATGCGCGTCTGGCCGCCGACCAGGATGACGTCGTTGATGTCCGAGACCTTGATGCCCGCGTCCTTGATGGCGATGCGGCAGGGCTCGATGGTCTTCTGGATCAGCTCATCCACCAGCGACTCGAACTTCGCCCGGGTGATCTTCATCGTCAGGTGCTTCGGCCCGCTCTGGTCCGCCGTGATGTAGGGCAGGTTGATCTCGGTCTGCTGCGACGATGAGAGCTCGATCTTCGCCTTCTCGGCCGCTTCCTTCAGGCGCTGCAGCGCGAGCACGTCCTTCGAGAGATCGAGTCCCTGGTCCTTCTTGAACTCGGAGACAATGTAGTCGATCAGGCGCTGATCGAAGTCCTCGCCGCCCAGGAACGTGTCGCCGTTGGTGGAGAGCACCTCGAACTGCTTCTCGCCTTCGACGTCGGCGATCTCGATGATCGAGATGTCGAACGTGCCGCCGCCGAGGTCATAGACGGCGATCTTCGAATCCTTCTTCAGCTGCTTGTCGAGCCCGAACGCCAGTGCCGCCGCGGTCGGCTCGTTGATGATGCGCTTGACGTCGAGGCCGGCGATGCGGCCCGCGTCCTTGGTCGCCTGGCGCTGCGAATCGTTGAAGTAGGCCGGCACCGTGATCACGGCTTCCTTCACTTCCTCGCCGAGATAGTCCTCGGCGGTCTTCTTCATCTTGCGCAGCACCTCGGCCGAAGGTTGCTGCGGCGCGATCTTCTTGCCGCGGATCTCCACCCAGGCGTCGCCGTTGTCGGCGCGCACGATCTTGTAGGGCATCAGGTGGATGTCCTTCTGCACTTCCTTTTCCTCGAAGCGCCGGCCGATCAGGCGCTTCACCGCGTAGATGGTGTTCTTCGCGTTGGTGACCGCCTGGCGCTTCGCCGGCGCGCCCACCAGGATTTCGCCGTCCTCGGTATAGGCCACCACCGAGGGCGTGGTGCGCGCGCCTTCGGAGTTCTCGATCACCTTGGGCTTGCCGCCCTCCATGATCGCGACGCAGGAGTTGGTGGTACCGAGGTCGATGCCGATGATCTTTGCCATTGAGGGTCCCTGTTTTTAATCCAAGTCTGTGTCGGATATGGGGTTTGCGCCTGCTTTTTCAACCGCTGCGGTAGCGCCTTCTCCTCGTTTGGCGACAGTCACGAGGGCCGGGCGCAGGACCCGGTCGTGCAGCTGGTAGCCCTTCTGCATCGTGGCCACCACGGTGTTCGGGTCCGAGTCGCTTTCCACGGCGGCCATGGCCTGGTGGCGGTAGGGATCGAAGCGCTCGCCCGGAACCGGCGCAATCGGTTGGATGCGCGCCTTTTCGAGCGCCTGGCCGAGCTGCCTCAGCGTGAGCTGCACGCCATCGCGCAGCGCCTGCGGGCTCGCCTCCTGGTTGGCAAGCGCCGCTTCAAGGCTGTCCATCACCGGCAGCAGCGATTCGGCGAAGCGCTCCAGGGCGTACTTCTGGGCGTTGGCGGCCTCGGTCTGGAAGCGCTTGCGGGCGTTTTCGGCGTCCGCCAGGGCGCGTAGCATCGCGTCACGCTGCTGCTCGACCTGCGCTTGCGCGTCCGCGAGCTGCTGCTCCAGGGGCTTGGCCCCATTTTGAGCCTCTTTAGGCTGAACGCTCTCTTCAGGCATCTTGTCGAATTGGGGACGGCCAAGCGCTATTTCAAGCGCCCGGCGATTATTACAACTAGCTGATTAAGCTATGAAAGCTATCAAGATTTCGCTGTATGTGATCGCGGGGCTCGTGGTCCTTCTGGTCCTGGGCGCCGTGGTCTTCGCCATGACCTTCAATCCCAACCGCTACAAGGGGGAGATTGAACGCCTGGTGAAGGATCGAACCGGTCGCACCCTTAGCCTGCGCGGCGACCTGCAAGTCGCCCTCTGGCCGGCGCTCGGCGCGAAGGTGAACGGCGTGACGCTCTCCGAGCGCGCCTCGGCGGACGAGTTCCTTTCGCTCGACTCGGCCCATGCCTCGGTGGCGCTCCTGCCGCTCCTGCACGGCAGCGTGGTGGTGGACGGCATCCGTGTCTCCGGCCTCAAGGCGCGTGTCATCAAGGAAAAGGACGGACGCTTCAATTTCAGCGACCTCGCCGAGGCGCAGCCGTCGGAGGCCGGCACCGGGCCGAAGGACGCCGGAGCGGCGAAGAAACCGGCCGAGAAGAAGGCGGAGGAGCGCAAGGACGCGGGGGGCAAGGCGGTGGCGTTCGACATCGGTTCGGTGCAGGTCGACCGCTCGGCCGTCACCTACATCGACAAGGCGAGCGGCCAGGAACTCGCGCTCTCCGACGTCAAGCTTTCCACCGGCCGCATCGCCGAGCGCGCCGACGGCAAGCTCGAGCTCAAGGCTGCCGCCAAGGGTAAAAACCCGGATCTGGATCTCAAGCTGAGCCTCGCCGGCAATTACAAGGTCGACCTCCCGGCCAAGGCGTTCGAAATCGGGAAGCTCGACGCCGCCGTGAATGGTGCGGCGGCGGGCATCACCAACCTGGACCTGAAGGCGAAGGGCGACGTCGCCGCCAATCCCGAGAAGGACGAGTACCGCGTAAAGGGCTTCGCGCTCGATTTCAAAGGCGTGCAGGAAAAGCAGAACCTGGAGGCGCACATCGCGGCGCCCGAGCTGGTCGTGGCCGCCGACAAGGCCAAGGGCGCCGCCGTGACCGCCGAGCTGAAAATGAAAGACGGGCAGCGCGACGTGCAGGCGAATCTCAAGCTCGCCGGCGTCGAAGGGTCGGCCAAATCGCTCGTCATTCCACAGCTCAACGCCGACATCGTCATCACCGGCCCGGACCTGCCGCAGAAGAGCGTGAAGATCCCGATCACCGGCAGCGCGCGCGCCGACCTGGAGAAGCAGACGGCGAACGCGGATCTCAACGCCAAGTTCGACGAGTCGAACATCCAGGCGAAGCTCGGCCTCGCCAAGTTCTCCCCGCCCGCCTACCAGTTCGACGTGAATATCGACAAGCTCAATCTCGACCGCTACACCAAGCAGCCGGAGAAGAAGCCGGTGTCCACGCCGAGCGAGGAAGGCAAGGCGCCGGCACCGACGCAGCAGCCCGCGCCCTCGGCGCAGAAGAAGGACGAAGACACGCCGGTCGATCTCTCGGCGCTCAAGGGCCTGAACGCCAACGGCCGCCTGCAGGTGGGCGCGCTGCAGGCCAATGGCCTCAAGCTCGCGAACCTCAAGGCCGAGGTGCATGCAAAGGCACGGTGACGCTCGACGTCAACGCGGCGGGCAAGACGGTCAACACGATGAAGAAGTCGCTCGCCGGCACCTCGCACGTTGCCCTCAAGGACGGCGCGATCAAGGGTATCAATCTCGCGGAAGTGTTTCGCCGCGCGAAGACCGCGCTTGGCTCATCGGACCAGAAGGCGCAGGCGCGCGAGGCGCAGCAGACCGACTTCTCCGAGATGACCGCGAGCTTCGTCATCAAGAACGGTGTCGCGCACAACGAGGATCTCGACGTCAAGGCGCCGCTCTTCCGCATCTCGGGCAAGGGCGACATCGACATCGGCAATTCCAAGATCGACTACGTGACCAACGCGACCGTGGTGGCGAGCACGAAGGGACAGGGCGGCGCCGACCTCCAGGAGCTCTCGGGCCTCACGGTGCCGGTGCACCTGGTCGGGCCGTTCGATGCGCTCAAGTACCAGGTCGACTATTCGGCAGCCGCATCGCAGTTCGCGAAATCCAAGGCGGGCGAGCGCATCCGCAGCGCGATCGAGGGCCGGCTCGGTATCGGCAAGCCGCAGGGCAAGGGGGACGAGCAGTCCGGCCAGCAGGCCGCGCCCGGCGGCGAGGAGTCCGGGCAGGGCAGCTCCGGGGGCTCCGTACGCGACCGGCTCAAGGGCCTGCTCGGCCGCTGATCTCGCCGAGCGCCGCGATCCATTCCGGCGCGTCGTTCAGGCACGGGATCAGGCCGAGCGTCTCCCCGCCAGCCTCGCGATAGCGCTCGCGCGCACGCAGGCCGATCTCCTCGAGCGTTTCCAGGCAATCGGCCGGAAAACCGGGGCACACTACGTCGACGCGCCGCGCGCCCGCCTGGGCGAGCTCGATCAGTGTCGGCTCGGTCGCCGGCTGGAGCCAGCGTGCGTAGCCGAAGCGCGACTGGAACGTGACCCGCCAGGCGGCATCGTTCAGCTCGAGCGCTCGCGCGAGCAGCCTCGCCGTCTCGCGGCACTGTGCCTCGTAATTCTCCGCGCCGCGCTTCGGCAGGCCGTGAAAGCTCATCAGCAGCATCGGCGCGCGGCCCCGCTGCGCCCAGTGCCGCCGCACCGTCGCCGCGAGCGCGCCGATATACGCCGGATCGTCATGGAACTCACGTACCGCGGGCGCAGTTGCCGGCAAGTCTGCGAGGACGCTGCCGGTCGTGCTTTCGGCGTACTGCGGGTAGAGCGGCACCACCACCGGACCGTCCATCTGCGCGAGCGTAGCTGCGATCGCCGGCTTGCCGTAACGCATCGCATAGGCCACCGGCAGCCGCAGGCGTTCGCCGAGCGCCTTGGCCATGCGCGCGGTGTAGACGGCGAGCGGCGAACCTTCCGGCAGCCAGATCTGCGCGTACTTCTCGGCCGATTGCGGCGCCCGCCGCGGCAGCACCAGGCCGTTCAGCACCGGCAGCCAGAGCCAGCGCGGCAGCGGTACGACCCGCGGATCGGACAGGAACTCGGCGAGATATTCCTTCACCGCGGGCGTCGTCGGGGCCGCGGGCGTGCCGAGGTTTACGAGGAGGATGCTCTTCAGATGAATGGGGTCAGATCAACATTGCGCGGATGGAATGTTGATCTGACCCCAATTAATGCTGTGACAAGGCGCTCGAGAGCAGCTTCGCGGTGATGTCCACGATCGGAATCACGCGGTCGTACGCCATGCGGATCGGGCCGATGACGCCGACCGTGCCGACGACCTCGCCGTCGACCTTGTAGGGCGAGGTGACGACGCTCACCTCGTCCGGCGCGCGGAAGCCCGACTCGCCGCCGATGAAGATCTGCACACCCTGGCCGCGCAGCGAGACGTCGAGGATTTGCAGGAGCGAGGTCTTGTGCTCGAAGAGCTCGAACAGCTGGCGCAGCCGCCCCATGTCCTGCGACAGGTCCTGCAGGCTGAGGAGATTGCGCTCGCCAGAAATCACATACTGCTCGCTGCCCTCGCTCATCGCGCGCGTGCCCGCATCGACCGCGGTGGTGAGGAGCTGGATCATGTCCTGGCGCAGGTCGCGCAGTTCACCCTGCAGGCGAGTGCGCACGTCCTCGAACGTCTGCCCGGAATAATTCTGGTTGATGTAGTTCGCCGCCTCGATCAGCTCCGAGGCCGTGAAGTCGCGCTCGGTGAAGAGGATGCGGTTCTGCACGTCGCCGTCGGGCGTGACGACGATGAGCAGCATGCGCTTTTCCGAGAGCTTCAGGAACTCGATGTGCCGGAACGTCATCGAGCGTCGCCGCGGCGTCATCACCACGCCCGCGAACTGCGTGAGCTGCGAAAGCAGGTGCGAGGCGGCGTGGATCACGCGCTGCGGGTTGTCCGGATGCAGCTCGCCCTCGAGGCGCTGCAGCTCGCCCGACTCGAGCGGCTTGATGACCAGCAGCGAGTCGACGAAGAAGCGGTAGCCGAGCGGCGTCGGCACGCGGCCTGCCGACGTATGCGGACTCGCGATCAAGCCCAGGTCCTCCAGATCCGCCATCACGTTCCGGATCGTGGCGGGCGAAAGATCGAGGCCGGAGTACTTCGAAAGCGTGCGCGAGCCGACCGGCTGGCCCTCGGCGATGTATCGCTCGATCAAGGTCTTGAGCAGGATTTGCGCGCGCTTGTCGAGCATGCGATTCATTGTACACTCGCAGTGATGGCGCCCGTGGTGAGCAGGGCCGAGTGACACCGAGCTTTCGCCGCATCGCACTGATCGGCAAGCTCGGCACGGCGGAAATCGCGTCATCGCTCACCGAGCTCGCCGCTTTTCTCAAGACGCGCGGCTGCAGTGCGCTCATCGAGAAGGAAACCGCCGCGGAGCTTGGCCAACGCGGCCTCGATTACGCGGCGCTCGGCGAGCAGGCTGACCTTGCGGTGGTGGTGGGCGGCGACGGCACGATGCTCGCCGCGGCGAGGAACCTGGTGCGCCATGGCGTGCCGCTGGTCGGCGTGAATCAGGGACGCGTCGGTTTCATGACCGACATCGGCCACCGCGACATGCAGAGCGGCGTCGGCGCGATCCTCGACGGCAAGTACACGATGGAAGAGCGCTCGCTCCTCGACGCCGACATCGTGCGCGGCGGCCAGTCGATCCTGCGCACCATCGCGCTCAACGAGGCGGTGATCGGCAAGGGCTCGCAGGGACGCCTGATCGAGTTCGATCTGCTGCTCGACGGCGAGTTCGTCTACACGCTGCGTGCCGACGGCATGATCGTCGGCACGCCGACCGGCTCGACCGCCTACGCGCTCTCGGCACAGGGGCCGATCCTGCATCCGGCGGTGCCGGCGCTGGCGCTCGTGCCGCTCGCGCCGCACACGCTCTCGGCGCGCCCGGTGAGCGTCAGCGATGCCGCAACCATCGAGATCGCCCTGAAGCACGCGCTCGATGCCCGCGCGCATTTTGACGGCCTCGCGCTCGCCGACATGCAAACCGGCGACCGCCTGATCCTCAAGCGCTCGGCCGACACGGTGCGCTTCGTCCATCCCCCCGGCTACCGCTACTTCGCCACGCTGCGCGAGAAGCTCGGCTGGAGCGAAGTGCGCGCCAAGAGCGACTAGATGCTGCGCGCGCTCGAGGTGCGCGATTTCGTGCTGATCGAGCGTGCCTCGCTCGAGCTCGGCGAGGGCTTCAGCGCGCTCACCGGCGAAACCGGCGCCGGCAAGTCGCTGCTGGTGGATGCGCTCGAGCTGCTGGTCGGCGGCCGCGGCGACGCAGCGCTCGTGCGCGAAGGCGCCGAGCGTGCCGAGCTCTCCGGTGAATTCGATGTATCGCCCGCCATGGAAGCCTGGCTCGCAGAGCGGGATCTGGCCGGCGATCCCGGGCAGCTCGTGTTGCGCCGCTCGCTCGATCGCGCCGGCCGCTCGCGCTGCTTCATCAACGGCCACGCGGCGACGCTGGCGCAGCTGAAGGAGGCGGGCGAGTGGCTCGTCGACCTGCATGGCCAGCACGCGCACCAGTCGCTGCTGCGCACGGCGGCGCAGCGCGAGCTGCTCGATTCGCACGCCGGCGCCGAGCCGCTCGCGCGCGAGACGGCGCAGGCCTTCCGCGACTGCAAGCGCCTCGAGCAGGTGGCAGCGGAGGCGAGCGCCCGGTTCGCCGAGCGCGAGGCCGAGCGCGCCGATTTGAGCGAGCGCCTCGAGCACTTGCGCAAGCTCGCGCCGCGCGAAGGTGAATGGCAGGAAGTCGCGGCCGAGCACAAGCGGCTTCAGCATGGCTCGAGCCTCCTCGCCGGAGCGCAATCGTCGCTCGAGGCCCTGACTGAAGCCGAAGGGGCGGCGCTCTCGCAGCTGAGCGCCGTTGCCGCGCAATTGAAGCATCTCTCGGAGAACGATGCGCATCTCGCGCCGATCGTCGAGATGCTCGAATCGGCCGACGCGCAGGCGAACGAGGCGGTGCGCGAGCTTCGCCACTATGCCTCCCGCGTCGAGCTCGACCCGGAGGCGCTGCGCCAAGCGGAAGCGCGCATCGAAGCGCTGCACGGGGCGGCGCGGCGCCATCGCGTGCGCCCGGAGGAGCTGCCGGGGCGCCTGGCGGAGCTCGAGCGGCGCCTGCATGAATTGGATCTGACGGTGAACCCGGAGGCCCTCGAGCGCGAAGTCGCCGCAG
Source organism: Betaproteobacteria bacterium (assembly GCA_019509895.1). Classification (GTDB taxonomy): domain Bacteria; phylum Pseudomonadota; class Gammaproteobacteria; order Burkholderiales; family SG8-39; genus SCGC-AG-212-J23. The sequence continues at coordinate 10,738 of JAEKLK010000055.1, forward strand.
CGCGCGCCCGCTACGAAGCGGCGGCGAAGAAGCTCTCGGCAAAGCGCGCTGCCGGTGCCCAGGCGCTCTCGAAGTCGGTGACCGCGGCGTTGGCGCAGCTGGCGATGCAGTCGGCGCGCTTCAATGTCGCGCTCAGCGGGCTCGAGGAGCCGGCGGCGCAGGGCGCCGAGGCGGTGGAATTCGAGGTCGCCTCGCACCCGAGCCTGCCGCTACGCCCGCTCGCCAAGGTCGCCTCAGGCGGCGAGCTTTCGCGCATCAGCCTGGCGATCCAGCTCGTCGCCGCCAAGGCTGCACCGGTGGCGACGCTGGTTTTCGACGAGGTGGACGCCGGCATCGGCGGCACCGTGGCGCAGACCATCGGTCGCTCGCTCAAGCGCCTGGGCAAGGACCGCCAGGTCCTGAGCGTGACCCATCTGCCGCAGGTCGCGGCCAGCGCCGATGTGCAATGGTCGGTGCAGAAATCGGGCGGCTTGAAGATCCGCGTGCATCGCCTCGATCGCGCCGCACGCATCGAGGAGCTGGCGCGCATGCTCGGCGGCGCCGAGACCACGGCGCGCAAGCACGCGGCCGAATTGCTCGACGGTTAGTTAAGGTTCGCCCGTCGTTCCCGCGTTCGCGGGGAAGACACCTGTAGGCAGTTCTAGCCCGGCCGGTAGGGGCAGTCCTTCTTGGTGCAGTCGGCGTACAGCGCGAGCGAATGCCCGTGCAGCGCAAAGCCCCGCCCGCGCGCGATCTCGTTTTGGCGCCGCTCGATCTCGGCGTCGTAGAACTCCTCGACCCGGCCGCACTGCAGGCACACGAGGTGGTCATGATGCCGGCCCTCGTTCAGCTCGAACACCGCCTTGCCGGTCTCGAAATGCTGGCGTGAGAGCAGGCCTGCGTGCTCGAACTGCGTGAGCACGCGATAGACGGTAGCGAGACCGACATCGATGCCTTCGGCGATGAGCGCCTTGTAGACATCCTCGGCCGAGAGGTGCCGGACCTTGCTCGATTCGAAGAGCTCCAGGATCTTGCGCCGGGGCAGCGTCGCCTTGAGGCCGCTGTCCTTCAGACTTTGCATCGGACTCATCGACTATCATTATAGGCATCATGGTGCGCGCAGCTTTCGCCGGCTTTCTGATCTTCGCCTCGCTCACGGCGTGCGGCGTGCCGCGCATTCCCGGCATCACGCCCTACCAGCCGGAGATCCAGCAGGGCAATTACGTATCGCAGGAAATGATTGGGCAGGTGAAGCAAGGCATGACGCGCGAGCAGGTCCGCTTTCTGCTCGGCACGCCGCTCCTCACCGACATCTTCCACGCCGATCGCTGGGACTACGTGTACTGGCGCGAGTCCCAGTCGGGCAAGCGCGAAAGCCGCCGGGTGGCGCTCTTCTTCAGCGACGGCAAGCTCGCGCGCATCGAAGGCGACGTCGCCTCGCCGGCGACGGGTCGATGAGCGCGCTCAAGGCGGCGATCGCCGGCGCCGACGGCCGGATGGGCCGCATGTTGATCGAAGCGGTGCTCGCCGATCGCGAGCTCGAGCTCGGCTGCGCTTTCGACGTTCCCGGCAGCCCGGCCGCCGGGACGAAGGTAGGCGCCATCCGCATAGGTGCCGATCCGGCGCAGGCGGCGAGCTGCGATGTGCTGATCGATTTCACGCGGCCCGAAGGCACTCTCGCAAACCTCAAGCACGCGCGCGCGATGGTGATCGGCACCACCGGCTTCTCCGCCGCCCAGCGCAACGCCGTCGCCGAGGCGGCGAAGCGCATGCCGATCGTCATGGCGGCGAACTTCGCCGTCGGCGTCAACGCCGCCTACCTGCTCGCCGAGACCGCGGCGCGCATCCTCGGCGATGACTACGACGTCGAGATCATCGA
>JAEKLK010000056.1 GCA_019509895.1 Betaproteobacteria bacterium
GCCTTTGGCGAGATCCGGGGCGGGTGGTTCGGCGTCGAGATGGCGCATCCGCGCTACCGCATCGTTGTCGCCGACGAGCCACTCCCCGAGGCGCTGACGCCGATCTACCCGTCGAGCGGCGGCGTGCCCCAGGCAGCTTTGCGCGAGAAGGTGCTCGAGGCGCTGGATGCCGGACCGCTCGACGATACCGTGCCGCCCGGGTTGCGCGCGCAATATGGACTGCCGCCGCTCGACGAGACGCTGAAGCTCCTGCACCGGCCGCCGCCCGGGATTGATGCGGCGTCGCTCGCCGAAAGGACCCATCCGGCATGGCGGCGGGTGAAGTTCGACGAGTTGCTCGCGCAGCAGCTTTCGTTGCGCCTGGCGTACCGCAAGCGCCGCGGGCGCAGGGCGCCCGCGCTGCGCGCTGACGGCGCGCTGCTGAAATCCTTTGCGCACCGCCTGCCGTTCAAGCTGACCGCCGCGCAGACGCGTGCCATGAACGAAGTGCTGCGCGACCTTGTGCAGCCGCATCCCATGCAGCGCCTCCTGCAGGGGGACGTCGGCAGCGGCAAGACGATCGTGGCGGCGATCGCCTGCCTCACCGCGGCCGATTCCGATCATCAGGCGGCGGTCATGGCGCCCACCGAGATCCTTGCCGAGCAGCACGCGCGCAAGTTCAGCGAGTGGCTGGCGCCGCTCGGGGTGCGCATTGCGTGGCTGCACGGGGGGCTCTCGACGAAGGAGAAGAAGGCGGCGCTGGCCGCGATCGCTTCCGGCCAGGCGACGATCGCCATCGGCACGCATGCGCTGGTGCAAAAGGGCGTCGAATTCGCGCGCCTCGGCCTCGCGGTGATCGACGAGCAGCATCGTTTCGGCGTCCAGCAGCGTCTGACGCTGCGCCGCAAAGGCGAGGACATCCTGCCGCACCAGCTGATGATGAGCGCGACGCCGATTCCGAGAACGCTCTCCATGACGTACTTCGCCGACCTCGACGTGTCCGTGATCGACGAGCTGCCGCCCGGGCGCCGGCCGGTGTCGACACGGCTTTTCTCGGCATCGCGCCGCGGTGAGCTTCTGGAGCGCATTCGCGCCGCCTGCGCCGAGAAGCAGCAGGCTTACTGGGTATGCCCGGTGATCGAGCAGTCGAAGGAAGGCGATGTGCAGACGGCGCTCGAGACGCACGCGCTGCTCGCCCGGGAACTGACCGGCCTGCGCGTCGGGCTTCTGCACGGGCGCCTCGCGGCGGCGGAGAAGGCGGCGGTGATGGCCGATTTCGTCGCCGGCCGCACCGATCTGCTGGTCTGCACCACCGTCATCGAGGTCGGCGTGGACGTGCCCAACGCTTCGCTCATGGTGATCGAGAGCGCCGAGCGCTTCGGTCTCGCACAACTCCACCAGCTGCGCGGCCGTATCGGCCGCGGCGCGCGCGAGAGCGCGTGCATCCTGCTGTATGGCGAGCCGCTGACCGAGACGGCGAGAGCGCGACTGAAGGTGATCTTCGAAAGCGCAAACGGCTTCGAAATCGCGCAGCGGGATCTCGAGCTGCGCGGGCCGGGCGAGTACCTCGGTGAGCGGCAAAGCGGCGAGCCGCTGCTGCGCTTCGCCGACCTCGAGCGCGACGGCGAGCTTGTCGCGCGGGCCGTCGAGGCGGCGCAGGAGATGCTCGAACGCCATCCCGCCGCAGCGCGCGCGCACGTCGAGCGCTGGCTGGGCGGCCGCAAGGACCTGATCGACACATAAGCCTCGACAAGCCGATCGGCACGCTGCTGCTTCTCTGGCCGACGCTGTGGGCGGTGTGGCTCGCGGCGGACGGCCGCCCGAGCGCGGCGATCGTCGTTATCTTCGTGCTCGGCACGCTGCTGATGCGCTCCGCCGGCTGCGCCATCAACGACTACGCCGACCGCGATTTCGACCCGCATGTCGAGCGCACTCGCGCGCGGCCGCTGGCGGCGCGCGAGATCGCGCCCTGGGAGGCACTGGCGCTGGCCGCCGCGCTCGCCGCCGCAGCCTTTGGCCTCGTGCTTTTCCTCAACCGCTTCGCCATCGCCCTTTCCTTTGCCGGCCTGGCGATCGCCGCCACCTATCCGTTCACCAAGCGATTCTTTGCCCTGCCGCAGCTCTATCTCGGCGTCGCGTTCGGCTTCGGCATCCCTATGGCCTACGCGGCCATCCGCAACCAGCTGCCCCTGGAGTGCTGGCTGCTGCTCGCTGCGAACATCAGCTATGCCTTCGCCTACGACACGGAATATGCGATGGTGGATCGCAACGACGACGCGAAGCTCGGCCTTCGCACTTCCGCAATAACCCTCGGCCGGTGGGACGTAGCGGCGGTGATGGGAAGCTATGCGCTCATGCTGGTGCTGCTGACTTTGGTCGGACGGCGAGAAGAGCTCCGCTGGCCATATTACGCCGGCCTTGCTTTGGCCGGCATGATGATCCTCTACCACTGGACGCTCATCCGCGCGCGCACGCGCGAAGGCTGCTTCAAGGCCTTCCGCCACAACAACTGGGTCGGAGGGGCGATCTTCGCGGGCATCGTCGCGAGCTTTGCCGTCGCATGAACGACGAAACGCAGCAAGCCGCGCTCACGCGATTCGATTTCACGAGCGGCCTGCAGCGCGGCTCGCATCTCCTGCTCTATCCGCGCTCCCTCGTGCACCGCAGCGACGCGTACCTGGAGACCGTACCGCTTGCCCGCGTCACCGCCCTGAATGTCGCATTCCATCGCAACAGCCGGCAAATCGGCTGGGGCGTCGCGCTCATCATCGTGGCGCTGGCGCTGCTCGGTATCGCCGGTCCGCTCGGCAGCGTCGCCCACCTCGCGGCACAGGAGCTGATGGCGAGCGGCCAGAACGTGGCCCGCGCGCTGTACAGCCTGTTCCGCTTCATCGAGGTGGTCGCTGCCATGCTGCCGGCGCTCGCCCTCGCTACGGCGCTTGGTGGCGTCGCGCTCGGGGTGCTGGGCTGGCGCGGCTCGACGACCCTCACGCTGATGCTCGGCGGAGCCGAACGTTCGTATTCGGTGCGCGGCCGCGACACGCTGCTTCTGGACTTCGCCGAGCTGGCCGCCGAGCGCATGATGGCCGGCGCGCGGTGAGCTACCGCGACCTGCGTGAGTTCGTGGCGCAGCTGGAGGCGCGCGGCGAGCTGAAGCGCATCGGTGTGCCCGTCTCCCCGCGACTCGAGATGACCGAGATCTGCGACCGCGTGCTGCGCTCGGGCGGTCCGGCGCTGCTCTTCGAGCGGCCGACGGGCCACGAGATGCCGGTGCTCGCCAATCTTTTCGGCACGGTCGGTCGCGTGGCGGCTGCGATGGGCGCCAAGGATGGGTCCGAGCTGCGCGAAGTCGGCAAGCTGCTCGCGTACCTCAAGGAGCCCGAGCCGCCGAGCGGCTTGCGCGATCTCTGGGACAAGTTCCCGGTATTCAGGCGGGTGCTCGATATGGCGCCGAAGGAGCGCTCGTCGCCGCCCTGCCAGGAGATCGTGCGGGAAGGTCGCGAGGTCGATCTCTCGGCGCTGCCGATACAGACGTGCTGGCCGGCAGACGCCGGACCTCTCATCACATGGGGCCTGACCGTGACACGCGGCCCCCAGAAGAAGCGCCAGAACCTCGGCATCTATCGGCAGCAGGTGCTCGGCCCCAACCGCGTCATCATGCGCTGGCTCGCGCACCGCGGCGGCGCGCTCGATTTCCGCGACCATGGGCTCGCGTCGCGCGAGCCTTTCCCGGTCGCCGTGGCGCTTGGTGCCGATCCGGCAACGCTTCTTGCCGCGGTGACGCCGCTACCCGATACGCTGAGCGAGTACCAGTTCGCTGGCCTACTGCGCGGCGCTCGCACGGAGCTCGCCAAGTGCATTGGCGCCGAGCTGCAGGTACCGGCGACTGCCGAGATCGTGCTCGAGGGCACGATCCGAGCGGACGACACCGCCGAAGAGGGACCGCACGGCGACCATACCGGCTACTACAACGAGGCCGAGCGCTTTCCCGTGCTGACGGTGGAGCGCATCACCATGCGCCGCTCGGCCCTCTATCACTCTACTTACACCGGCAAGCCGCCCGACGAGCCGGCGATCCTCGGCATGGCGCTGAACGAGCTTTTCGTGCCGCTGCTCGTGAAGCAGTTCCCCGAAGTCGTCGACTTCTACCTGCCGCCGGAAGGCTGCTCTTATCGGCTTGCGGTCGTGAGCATGCGCAAGCAATACGCCGGGCATGCGAAGCGCATCATGTTCGGCATCTGGAGCTACCTGCGCCAGTTCATGTACACGAAGTTCATCGTGGTGGTCGACGACGACATCGATGTGCGCGATTGGAAGGAAGTGATCTGGGCGCTCACCACACGCGTCGACCCGGGGCGTGACGTGCTGATCGCCGAGAGGACGCCGATCGACTACCTGGACTTCGCGAGCCCGGTGGCGGGCCTTGGCGCCAAGATGGGGATCGACGCGACGAACAAGTGGCCCGGCGAGACCGGCCGGCGCTGGGGCCGGCCGATCGTCATGGATGAGACGGTGAAACGGAAGGTCGATTCGTTGTGGGCCGAGCTGGGGCTGTAGGCGAGTCGTAGACCCACTGCAGCAGCGCATCCATCGCCGCATCCGTCTGCGGCGCGTTCGGGTGATTGACGATCATTACCACCGCATGGCGGCGACCCTGGCGATCGTGCACATAGCCCGCGATGGCGCGCGCATCGGAGAGCAGGCCGGTCTTGATGTGGGCATTACCGGCGACGCGTTCACCTTTCAGGCGCTTTTTCATCGTGCCGTCCGCCGCTACCACGGGCAGCGAGGAGACGAATTCCGGCATCACGGCGCTGCGCCACGCAGCGAGCAGCAGTGCGCCGAGATGCTCGGCGCTGATGCGCTCCAGGCGCGAGAGGCCTGAGCCGTTTTCCAGCACCAGCTCCGGCACCGCAATCTTCTTGGCCGCGAGCCACTCGCGGATGACGCGCGCGGCTTCCTCGGCTCGCGCCGGCGGCGCGCCGACTTCTGCGCCGAGGGTCAGGAACAGCTGCCGCGCCATCACGTTGTTCGAGAACTTGTTGATGTCGCGCACGATCTCCGCCAGCGGCTCGGACTCGTGCACATACACGAGCCGCGCGCTTGGCGAGGCAGTGCCTTCGCGCACACGGCCGGACCAGCTGCCACCCATCTCGCCCCACAGCTGTCGAATCATCGTGGCGACGTACTCCTGCGGATCGTGCAGCGCGATGTTCAGCTCGCGCTCGCCGCAGATCAGCGGATAGGTGCCGGCGAAGCTCGCCCGCGGCGGCTGCGACTGGAACTGCGCCTGGACGAGGTCGCGGAACGCCCGGTTGCCGTCGGGACAGGTCCCGGCGCCAAGCTTTAGCGTGTTCTGGATCTCCAGTCCCGGGAGTGCCGGCTCGGCGAAGACACGCACGCCCTTGTCGGGCTCCGGGATGAAGGTAAAGCGCAGGGACTTGAAGTTGACGAGCAGCGCATCCGGCGTAACGTTGTAGGGCCGGAATGCCTCGCTGTCGAACGGCGAATACTGCGCCGGCGCGAAGTAGCTGCGGTCGAGAACGACATCGCCGTGCAGGTCTTGGAGGCCCCGGGCGCGCAGGCTGCGTAGCAGCATCCAGAAATTCTCGTAATTGAGCTTCGGGTCGCCGCGGCCCCGCAGCACGAGGTCCTCACCGTCGAGATACGCGTCGGTCTTCCAGCGGTACGCCGGTCCAAGCAGCTCGAGCGCCGCATAGGTGGTCACGAGCTTCATCACCGAGCCGGGGTTGCGCGTTGCATTGGCCCGGACCGCGACCGTCGGGCGGGGAGCCCCGATCTCCTGCACCCAGAGCGACACGGCGGAGACCGGCACGCCGGCGGCGCGCAGCGCCTGGGCGGCGGGTTTCGGCAAATCCTGGGCGTAGATCTTGAAAGCGAGCGTGCCCGCCGCTATCATTAGCACTCGTACGAGGTGAGTGCTAAGGCGCTTGCGCTCGCAAGGATACGGGGAGTGGATCATCACAACCCATTGTAAGACATAGCGTTTTTTCCTATTTGGGAGTCCGCATGAAAATTCGTCCGTTGCACGACCGTGTAATCGTCAAGCGCATCGAAGAGGAGCGCAAATCCGCCGGCGGTATTGTCATTCCAGACACGGCTGCCGAGAAACCGGACCAGGGCGAGGTCGTCGCCGTCGGCAAGGGCAAGAAGGATGACGCCGGCAAGGTGATGCCGCTGGATGTGAAGGTCGGCGACAAGATTCTCTTCGGCAAGTACTCCGGCCAGACCGTCAAGGTCAAGGGAGAAGAGCTCCTCGTCATGCGCGAGGAAGACATCATGGGCGTCATCGAAGGCGCGTAAGCAAAACACCCAGTAACTAGGAGAGAGAGAAATGCCAGCCAAAGAAGTCCGTTTCCACGAAAGCGCGCGCGCCAAGATGGTTCATGGCCTGAACATTCTGGCCGACGCAGTGAAAGTGACGCTGGGGCCGAAGGGCCGCAACGTCGTCCTCGAGCGCTCGTTCGGTGCACCGACCGTCACCAAGGACGGCGTCTCGGTCGCGAAGGAGATCGAGCTCAAGGACAAGTTCGAGAACATGGGCGCGCAGATGGTGAAGGAAGTCGCCTCCAAGACCTCCGATGTCGCCGGCGATGGCACCACTACCGCCACCGTACTCGCCCAGGCGATCGTACGCGAGGGCATGAAGTTCGTCGCCTCGGGCATGAACCCGATGGATCTGAAGCGCGGCATCGACAAGGCCGTGATCGGCGTGGTCGAGGAGCTGAAGAAGATCTCCAAGCCCTGCTCCAACTCGAAGGAAATCGCGCAAGTCGGCTCGATCAGCGCCAACGCCGATCCCAACATCGGCAAGATCATCGCCGACGCGATGGACAAGGTGGGCAAGGAAGGCGTGATCACGGTCGAGGATGGCAAGTCCCTCGAGAACGAGCTGGATCTCGTCGAGGGCATGCAGTTCGACCGCGGCTATCTTTCGCCGTACTTCATCAACAACCCGGAGAAGCAGATCGCGGTGCTCGAGGATCCGTACATCCTCCTGCACGACAAGAAAATCTCGTCGATCCGCGAGTTGCTGCCGATCCTCGAGCAGGTCGCGAAGGCCGGCAAACCGCTCCTGATCATCGCCGAGGAAGTGGAAGGCGAAGCGCTCGCCACGCTCGTGGTGAACAACATCCGCGGCATTCTGAAGACCGTCGCGGTGAAGGCGCCGGGCTTCGGCGATCGCCGCAAGGCAATGCTCGAAGACATGGCCGTTCTCACCGGCGGCACGGTCATCAGCGAGGAGCTCGGCCTCAAGCTCGAGAACGCCACGCTGAAAGACCTCGGCCGCGCCAAGAAACTCGAATCCGCGAAGGAGAACACCACCATCATCGATGGCGCGGGCGATAAGAAGCAGATCGAGGCGCGTGTCAAGCAGATCCGCGTGCAGATCGAGGAAGCCACCAGCGACTACGACAAGGAGAAGCTGCAGGAGCGCGTGGCCAAGCTGGCCGGCGGCGTGGCGGTGATCAAGGTCGGCGCCGCGACGGAGGTCGAGATGAAGGAGAAGAAGGCCCGCGTGGAAGACGCGCTGCATGCGACCCGCGCGGCGGTCGAGGAAGGCATCGTGCCCGGCGGCGGCGTGGCGTTCATCCGCACCAAGCAGGCGCTCGAAGGCAAGCTCAAGGGCGACAACCACGACCAGGAAGCCGGCATCAAGATCGTGATGAAGGCGCTCGAAGAGCCGCTGCGCATCATCGTCGACAACGCCGGCGCCGAGCCCTCGGTGGTGTTGAACAAGGTGCTCGAGAACAAGGGCAACTACGGCTTCAACGCGCAGACCGAGGAGTACGGCGATCTCGTGCAGCAAGGCGTGATCGACCCGACGAAAGTGACGCGCACGGCGCTGCAGAACGCGGCCTCGGTCGCGAGCCTGATGCTCACCACCGACGCGATGGTTGCGGAGCTGGTAGAGGAGAAGAAAGCCGGTGGCGGCGGCCACGCGCACGGCATGCCCGATATGGGCGGCATGGACATGTAAGTCCGGCTTCATCGCAGCAACGAAAAGGGCCCGGCGACGGGCCCTTTTTTTTACCGGCAGGTATAATCCGCGCCTTCCCGCAGCGTCCCGGCACGGCCAAGTAGCTCAGTTGGTAGAGCAGAGGACTGAAAATCCTTGTGTCGGCGGTTCAATTCCGTCCTTGGCCACCATCCTTTGAATTCGCCATGTAGCCATGGTGTAGGCGGAAGCAGGACCCAGCGGAACCGGGATCGCTGAATCGCTGAATCCGTCCGTAATCC
>JAEKLK010000057.1 GCA_019509895.1 Betaproteobacteria bacterium
CCACCGACGTTGCCGTGCGCAGATAGACGTCGGCCTGCTCGAAATCGCTCGGCCCCATCTCGTGCCACCACTGCAGGAAGTGCGGCTGCCAGTGCTCGAGCGCGCGTTGCAGCGTGCGATCGTTCTGCAGGTTGACGTTATTGGGAATTTTTTCTGCGTAGTCGATGGAGCTCATCTCTTTTCCTTTACTGACCCCCTGACAAGGGGGTCGTGAGCCGAAGGCGAACGGGGGGTTTGATTTTTTTGGAAAAACCACAAACCCCCGCTCGCGAAAAACGCTCGCCGCCCCCTTATCAGGGGGCTGGCAAACCGGTGTTTCATATACGTTCCCAATTGAACTTGGGTTTGGCGCCGGAACCGTAAACCTTCAGCGCGCCTTGCTCGCCGACGGCGTTCGGGCGATTGAACACCCAGTTCTGCCAGGCGGTGAGGCGGCCGAAGACACGCGTCGCCATGGTCTCGGGGCCGGCGAAGCGCAGGCTCGCTTCCATGGCCGTGAGCGCGTCAGGGGAGAGGCTGGCGCGCTCCTCTATGGCGAGCCGGATCTCGTCTTGCCAGTCGATGTCGTCCGGCGTGGCGGTGACCAGGCCAAGCTCCAGCGCTTTCTTCGCGTCCAGCAGCTCGCCGCGCGGAATTTCCGGCTCCTCGCCGCAGAAGCGCGTCGCCAGGCGCGAGAGGCCGTTCGCCATGGCATAGGTGCCGGCATTGAGCGGCGAGAGCGCGATGCGCGAGCCCTCGGCATCGAGCATGTAGCTGCGATCGGCGGCGAGTGCGATCTCCATCAGCGTGCCGGCGAAGCATGAGCCCGGCTCGACGAGGGCGAAGATCGAGCGCGACGAGACGTCCAGCCGCGAGAGCGTGCGGCGCAGGTAGCCAAGCGTCTCGCGTACGAACCAGTCCTTGGCGCTCGCCTTGAGGAAGCCGTCGAGCTTCAGCACTGCCTCCGGGTTTCCCTCGGTCTTGAAGATCCAGAGGCCGACGTCGAGATGATTGTGTCGCAAATCGAGGATGGCGCGATCGAGCTCGCGTGCCAGGCGCAGCGGATACCAGTCGGCGCTCTTCTCCATCTTCAGCTCGCGCGGGCCGCTGATGGTGATGGTCGCGGTGCGCTTGTCCTTGTCGATGTCGACCTTGAGCAGGCGATTGTCGCCGAGCGGTGTGAGCTTCACGCCTTCGCCGCCCGGACGGTCCGAGGTGCGCGCCAGCTCTTCCGCGCGCTTCTTCACCTCGGCGGCGAAGTCCTGCGGCTTGGCGATACGGTCGACCAGGCGCCATTCCTTCGCGCGATCGGCGCGCACGCCTTCGGCGGTGGTGCAGAAGACATCGGCGAGATCGCGGCGCACCTTGCGCTTGTCGACCAGGCGCGTGAGGCCGCCGGTACCGGGCAGCACGCCCAGAAGCGGTACTTCCGGCAGGCTGACGGTCGAGGAGCGGTCGTCCACCATCATGATCTCGTCGCAGGCGAGCGCCAGCTCGTAGCCGCCGCCGGCACAGGTGCCGTTCACCGCGGCCATGAAGCTGAGCCCGGAGTGCTTGCTCGATTCCTCGAGGCCGTTGCGCGTCTCGTTGGTGAACTTGCAGAACGCCACCTTGGAGGCGTGGCTCGACGTGCCGAGCATGTAGATGTTGGCGCCCGAGCAGAACATGCGGCTCTTGCCGCTGGTGATGACGACGGCCTTCGCCTCCGGGTGCTCGAAGCGGATGCGGTTCAGCGCATCGTGCAGCTCGATGTCGACGCCGAGGTCGTAGCTGTTGAGCTTGAGCTTGTAGCCGGGCGCAAGCCCCTTGTCCTCTGCGACGTCGAGCGCGAGCGTGGCGATCGGGCCGTCGAAGCTGAGCTTCCAGTGGTTGTAGCGGTCAGGGTGCGTCTCGAAGTCGATCATGCGAATACCCGTTTCAGTTCGGCGAGCGACTGTCGCACGCTCTTGCCGGAGGTGTCGATGACGGCGCCGGCGCGGCCATAGAGACGGTCGCGGTCGGCCAGCAATTTCCTGATTTCATCCAGCGCGGAGGAGCGGCCGGCGCCTCTGCCGTTTTTATCCCGGAAGGGCCGCGTGTCGCCCTGCGCGAGCACGCGCGCCATGTGCTCCTGCGCCGACGCCCTGAGCCAGACGCAGCGGCAGCGCTCGAGCAGGAGCTCGTACGTGCCGGGGTCGGTCACCAGGCTTCCGCCCGTGGCGATGACCGCGCGCGGCTCGTCGGCGAGCACGCGCTCGAGCGCACGGCGCTCGAAACGCCGGAAGGCATCCTGGCCGTACATGGCGAAGACCTCGGCGAGCGGCGCGCCCGCTTCCTTCTCCACCTCGCGATCGAGCTCGACGAACGGCATGTTGAGCGACGCGGCCAGCTTTTCGCCGAGCGTCGACTTGCCGGCGCCGCGCAGGCCGATGAGCGCGATCGGCCTTTCGACGCCGTTGTCCTCGCGCACCAGCCGCTCGACCGCGACGCTCATGGCGCGCGCCACCCTGCGAAGCAGCAGCACCGAGATGTTGCCGCGGCCTGCCTCGAGCTGCGCCAGGTAGCGCTCGGACACGCCCGAGGCGAGCGCCAGCGCCTTGCGGCTCATGCCGTGCTCGCTGCGCCACGCGCGCACGCGCTCGCCGAGCTGCGCGAGATAGGCGTTTTCCTGCTGCTCGAGCGAGAGCGGTGCGTTCACGAAAGCAGGGATGAAAAGGGCAGCATGAACTATAGTGCTTGACCGTCATTCTAGTGTGCACTATATTGTTAAGTCAATGCGCATCACCATCCTCGTCGGCACGATGACCGGCACGGCGCAGTTGTGCGCGCAGGAGATGGAGCTCGCGCTCGACGACGGCGAGGCACGGGTCGAGGCGCTGCTCATGGATGGGCTCGGCAGCGGAGTGTTCGAGCGCGACGGCGTCTTCATCATCTGTACGTCGACTTACGGCCAGGGCGACGTGCCGGACAACGCGCGCGCGCTGTACGAGGATTTGCAGCGCAAGCGCCCGGATCTTTCCAGAGTCCGCTACGGCGTCTTCGGACTCGGCGATCGCACCTACGCCGAGACCTTCAACTACGGTCCGAAGCGCTTCGACGACATCCTCACGGAGCTGGGCGCGACACGCATCGGCGAGCGCCACCAGCACGATGCGTCGAGCGGCGTCCTGCCGGAGGAGACGGCGGTCGAATGGTGCCAACAATGGGTCTCTAAATTGCAGGAGGGAAACCGGGCATCCGTATAAGCGACTAGGCGACCATGCGCATCTTGAAGTGGACCGGCGGCATCGTTCTCGCGCTGCTGGTCGCGCTGGTCCTGTTCATCGCCTTCGGACTCTCGACGCTGAAGGGTCCCATCACCCGCGCGGTCTCGAACGCCACCGGTCGCGAGCTTGTCATCGACGGACGACTGAAGCCGGTGTGGAGCTGGGTACATCCGCGCTTCCGCGCTGAAAAAGTTTCATTCGCCAACGCCGACTGGGCGAGCGACGAGCTGATGTTCCAGGCCGACGCCGTGGAGGCGAGTGTCGAGCTGCTGCCGCTCCTCGTTGGCCGCGTAGTGCTGCCCGAAGTGCATCTCAACCGGCCGACCGTCAATATCGAGATCGACGCCGACGGACGCAAGAACTGGATTCTGAAAGAGCAAGACCAGCGCGAAGGCAGCTCGCGTGTTTCCATCCACGCGCTCACGTTCGACCAGGCTGCGCTCCACTACCTCGATGACGAGCGCGATACCGACCTGCAGGTCGCAATGAGCACCGATGCGCAGGGCGTCTCCTTCAACGCGACCGGCACCTACAAGGGACTCGATGCCAGCGCCGAGGGCCGCGGCGGGCAAGTGCTGGCGCTGAAAGATACGGACGCCGCCTATCCCCTCGATGCCACGGCCAAGATCGGCGGCACGACGCTCAAGGCGAAGGGCACGCTCACCAACGTGGCGCAGCTCTCGGCGCTCGACCTCGACGTCGACCTGCGCGGCAAGACGCTGTCGGAGCTCTACGACGTGATCGGGGTCGCCCTGCCCGAGACCACGCCCTACCAGACGCGCGGGCACCTGGTGAAGGGCGAGAAGATGATCGCCTACGAGAAATTCACCGGCAAGGTCGGCGACAGCGACCTCGCCGGCACGCTGCAGTTCGAGCTGGGCGGCAAGCGTGCCTTCATGCATGGCGAGCTGGAGTCGAAGGTGATGGACCTCGGCGACCTCGGCTTCGTCGTCGGTACCGCCGAGCCGCGGCAGAGCGGCGTGCTGCCGGACATGCCGTTCGACTCGGACCGCTGGGACTCGATCGACGCCGATGTACGCATGAGGGCCGGCAGCATCCGCCGGCCGAAGCAGCTGCCGCTCGAGCACCTCAGCGCGCACATCCTGATGCGCGACAAGGTGCTGACACTCGAGCCGCTGGAATTCGGCATCGCCGGCGGCAAGATCGCCGGCACCGTGAAGCTCGACGGCCAGAAAGATCCGATCGCCGCCACGGCGAACCTGCGCGTCAACGATCTTTCGCTGCCCAAGCTCTTCCCGACGGTGAAGGAAGGGCAGGCATCGATCGGCGATATCAATGGCCTGATCGAGCTCGCCGCCCGCGGCGATTCGGTGGCGCAGATGCTCGGTGCCTCGAACGGCAAGGTCGGCCTCTATCTCGACGGCGGCAAGATCAGCCGCTTCATGATGGAGCTCGTCGCGCTCGACGTGTGGGGCGCCGCGCGCGTCAAGCTGAAAGGCGACGAGCCGATCGGCATCCGCTGCGCCATCGCCGACTTCGGCGTCAAGGACGGCCTCATGAAGACCAACGCCTTCGTCTTCGATACCGATGTGGTGAACGTCGAGGGTGACGGCACCATCAACCTGAAGACCGAGGACCTCGACCTCAAGCTGAACCCGCATCCCAAGGATCGCTCGATCGCCTCGCTCAACTCGCCCCTCTATATCCGCGGCACCTTCGGCGAGCCCAAGTTCGCGCCTGACTGGAAGCGGCTCGGCACGAAGGGGGTGGGGGCCCTCGCCATCGGCCTCCTCAATCCGCTGCTCGCCGTACTGCCGCTCCTGCAGGAAGGCAAGGACAAGGAAAGCCCGTGCGCTGCGCTGATCGCGGAAGCGACCAAGTCCGCCAGGCAGTCCGCCGCCGAAGCGAAGGCGGGCGTGCCGCGGCCGCCGGCCGTTCAGTCGAAGAAGGAAGAGAAGAGCGCCGCCGCGGGCGGATCGCGCGCCCGCGAGCAGCCGGCGCCCAAGCCGCAGCCCGGCCCGCCGCCCGCCGCAACCCAGTAACCCCTATCGACCGTCGTTCCCGCGAAAGCGGGAACCCCGTTTTAAAAAGAAAACGGGATCCCCGCCTTCGCGGGGAAGACTGCATAGTCCCGGTCCTACTTCTTCAGTCCGATCGCCTGCATCATCCGCGCGATCGCGGCATCTTCCTTTGCGATCAGCTCGGCGAACTCGGCCGCCGGCGTGAACGCCGGCCGCACGCCAAGATTCTCTGCGCCCTTTTGAAACTCCGGTGCCGCGATTGCCGCTTGTATCGCGCGCTCCAGCGTGGCAATGGCGCTCTTCGGCGTGCCGCGCGGTACGGCGATGCCGCGCCACGCCTCGAGCGCTACGTCGGTGCCTTGCTCGCGCGCCGTCGGCACATCGGCGAGCGCCGGGTCGCGATTCGGGATGAGGGCCGCAAGGAGGCGCACCTGTCCTTGCTTCACCGGTCCGGAAAGCGCCGCCGGCAGCTGGAGCAGCGCGTCGACATGACCGCCGATGAGGCTCGGCACGACTTGCGCCGCAGCGAAGGGAACCTCATTCATCTCCACGCCGGCCGCGTGGGTGAGCGCCACGAGGCAAAGATGCGTGTGGCTGCCGACGCCGGAATGGCCGATGCTCACGGCCTTCGGTCTCGCCTTCGCGTCGTCTAGCAGCTCGCGCAGCGTGCGCCAGCGCGCATCGGCGCGCACCGCGACGACCGGCGACTCGACCAACACCCGTGCCACGGCGTCGAACGCCTGGTAATCAAACGGCATCTGGCCCGAGTGATACGTGGTCGAGATCGAATTGGAATTCCACACCAGCGCATAGCCATCCGCCTTCTGCGACGCGACATGCTTGTAGCCGATCGCGCCGCCGGCGCCCGGGCGATTGACGACCAGCACCCGCTGGCCGAGCGCCTTCGCCATGCCATCGGCGAGCATGCGCGCCGTCACGTCGGCGGAAGTGCCTGCGGGGAAGAGGACGGTGATCTCGACCGGCCCGCGCTGCGGATAGAGCGGCTCCTGCGCCCACGCCGCGGTGAGCGCGAAAAAGAGGCTGAGAGCGTGTACGGTCATTTAATTCAAGATCTCGGCGACCGTTACACGCCGGCCTTCCCGCGCCGACTTGATGCCGGCGAGGATCACCGCCAGCGAAGCGGTGCTCTTCTCGCCATCCATCTCCGGCTCGCCGTCGCCGCGCGCGGCGCGCATGAATTCCTCCAGCTCCTCGACGATCGGGTCGGTCTCGACGCAGGGCACCGCAACGGCCTTGGCCGCGCCGCGCCGCAGGACGCGCAGGCCGCTGTGCATGTCGTAGTAGGCCGTGCGCTCCTTGCCGTAGATATTGAGCAGGTAGTATTCGGACGCCGATGCGTAGCTGGCATTGAGCGTGGAGAGCGCGCCGTTTTCGTGCTCGAGGATCAGGCTTGCGACGTCCGGGTTGTCGCCGGGCAACACGAGCTGCGCGAGATGTCCGCTCACGGCCTTGCCCGCGGCGCTGTAGCGCCAGGAGGCGAGGTCGATCTTGCCGAGGCGGTCGCGGCTGATGTTCGCTTCGCCGTTCACCAGGCGCCCGAATTCGGCGAGGTGCTGCTTCACCCAGCGGAAGTGCGCCTCGCGGCGGCGCTGGTAGCCGAGCGCGAGCACCACGCCAGCCTGGCGGCATGCGTCGGTCAACGCCCGCGCATCGGCGATGGTGTTGGCGATCGGCTTGTCGAGAAACACGTGCTTGCCGGCGCGCGCGGCGGCGATCGTGGTTTCCTTGTGCACGCCATTGGGCGTGGTGTTGATGATCGCCTCGATGGTGCGATCGGCGAGCACCTCCTCATAGCTGGACGCGGCGCGGCAGCCGTACTTGGTCGCAAACTTCTGGCGCTTATCGGCCGAGCGGCTGTAACACGCCGCGATGGTGAACTTGCCGGAGCGCTGCATCGCATCGGCGAGCACATCCGACCACCAGCCGATGCCGATGCAGCCAACCTTCACTTGATGGACTCCGCCGCCTCGCGCGCCAAGCGCTCGTCCGTCTGCCAGTCGCCGCCGGCGACGCCGACGGCGCCGATGCACTCGCCGCCGGCCATGATCGGCCAGCCGCCTTCCATCGCGGTCCAGCGCTCGGCGCCGGCAGCCAGCGCGAGGCCGAGCGCGTGCGTCACGTCGAGCGCCTGGCCCACGGCGCCCTTCGAGCCGGTGGCGCGGCGATTGGAAGCGGCGCACACCGCCTTGGTGGTCGCGGAGTGCACCGTGTGAAAGCGGCCGCCTTCCATGCGCTCGAGCAGCATCAGGTGGCCGCCCGCATCGACGATCGCCACGCTTACCGCGACGCCGCCTTCTTGGGCGCGCGTGATCGCGATGGCCATGATTCTCTTCGCGCCGGCGGCGGTGAGCCGCTTGGCGTCGGCAACGTCCATGGTGCTCCTCCTCGCGGTATATATTAGGGCATGCCCGTTTCGCACATAGAGCACTTCCTCGTTGCGGCCGACAACATCGACGCCACGCGCGACTGGTACGCGCGCGTGCTCGGTATGCAGAGCGGCCCGCATCCCGACTTCGGCTTCCCGGTGCACTGGATGTACGTGAACGACGTCGACGTCGTGCACATCGGCCCGAGCGCGAAGCAGGCGGACGACATCCAGAAGAAATACCTCGGCCGCACGTCGCAGGACAGTGGCACCGGCACCGGCGCCGTCGACCACATCGCCTTTCGTGCGACCGGATTGCGCGCCATGCTCGAGCACTTGCGCCGCGAGAAGGTGGCCTTCAGCCAGCGGCGCGCCAATGGCCAGGCGCTGTTCCAGGTTTTTCTCTACGACCCGAACGGCATCAAGATCGAGCTCAACTACGCGGCCGAGGAAGCCGAGGGCATCGCGCCCGAGCTCATGGCCTCCGACCTGATCGCGCAACGCTGATGCATCGGCAGCTCGGCTTCGCCCTCGTCGCGCTTGTGCTTGCGACGAGTGCCACGGCACAAAACTATCCGGCGCGTCCGGTGAAGCTCCTCGTGCCGTTCCCGCCCGGCGGCAACACCGACATCGTCGGCCGCCTGATCGCGCAGAAACTGAGCGACGGCTTCGGCCAGCAGGTATATGTCGAGAACCGGGGCGGCGCGGGTGGCACGATCGGCGCAGAGGCGGCGGCGAAGTCGCCGGCGGATGGCTACACGCTGTTCTTCTCCACGACCGGCACGCTGGCGAGCGCGCCATCGATGCAACCGAATCTGCGCTACGACCCCATCAAGGACTTTGCGCCGATCACGACACTCGCCAACGCTCCGGTGGTCGTGATCGTCGCGGCGTCGTTGCCGCCGCGCACGCTCGGCGAGCTTATCCAGGCCGCGAAAGGGCAACCGGGCGCGCTGAAGTTCGGCTCGGCCGGCACCGGCCACTTCGTGCATATCGCCGGCGAGATGTTCAAGGCGGCCGCGGCGGTCGACATGTTGCATGTGCCGTACAAAGGCGTGGCGGAGGCCCTGACGGATCTGCTCGGCGGGCGCATCGATGTCATGTTCGACGCCTTCGCGCAGTACGAGCCGCACCTGCAGAGCGGCAAGCTGCGCGCCTTGGCGGTCGCCAACCCGACGCGGCTGGCGCGTCTGCCCGAGGTGCCGACCACTGCGGAGGCGGGGCTGTCGCAATACCAGCTCGCGTCATGGTTTGGCCTCGCGGCACCGGCAGGCACGCCGCGCGACGCCATCGATCGCGTCAATGCCGAGGCACGCAAGGCCCTGGCAATGGCCGATGTGCGCGAGAGCCTGGCAAAGCTCGGCCTCGAGCCCGGTGGCAGCACGCCGCAGGAGTACGCAACGATGATCGCGAAGGAGCTCGCGAGCTGGCGGCAGGTGGTCACGGCGGCCGGCATAAAGATCGAATGATGAGCAGACCCGTCTCCCGCATCGCGCGCGTGATCCCGCTCGGCGCCACGAGCCAGGTGCAGAACAAGCAGCGCGTCATCGGCGACGAGGGATGGGAGCGCACGTCGCCCTTCCTTTTCCTGTCGGAGGATTGGTTCCACGCGCCCGGCGGCTTCGAGGAGCATCCGCATCGCGGCATGCAGACCGTTACGTTCGTGCTGGAGGGCGCGCTCGAGCATCGCGACCACACCGGCGCCCATGGCGTGCTGCGTGCCGGCGACGTGCAATGGATGACGGCGGGCCGCGGTGTGCTTCACAGCGAGATGCCGCACGGCGGCGAGACCGCGCATACGCTGCAGCTCTGGCTGAACCTGCCGCGCGCGATGAAGATGATGCCGGCGCGCTATCGCGACCAGCGACTCGCGGACGTGCCGGTGCGGAAGCTCGAAGGCGGAGAGGTACGCGTCTACGCGGGACGCTCGGGAAGTGTCAGCAATCCGCACGGCAGCGACTATCCGATGAGCCTGCTCGAAATCCGGCTCGCCGCCGGCGCGAAGCTCAAGCAGGAGCTGGCGCTGGCCGATCGCGCGTTCCTGTACGTGCTGGACGGCGAGGCGCACGTTGGCGATCACACTGTGCGCGGCGGCGAGGTGGCGTGGTTCGAGCCTGGG
>JAEKLK010000167.1 GCA_019509895.1 Betaproteobacteria bacterium
CTCGGTGCTGATCGATGCCACGCTGAAGGAGGATTTCCCGCCCATCTCGCTCCCCAAGCGCGAATACATGGAACGCGCGCGCGCCATCTGGCAGGAGCGCGGGCTGCCGGCGCTCAAGCCCGAGGTGCCATGGCATGGCTACAGCCTCGGGGAATGGCCGGCGGATCTCGAGGCGGCGGCGCAGGCCGCGGTGCGCGGCGACTACTTTGCGACCGGCGAAAAGCTGGTCAGCCGCCGGCGGAGCGATGTGCCAATGAACACCGAAGTGCGCACGCTGGGCGGCGAGCACACCGAGTCGGACGAATGAGCCGGGCGCTGCTTGCGCTCCTTTGGGTGCTCAGTGCACCGCTGCTCGCGCAGCCGGCCGGCCTGCCGACGCGCGACGGCCTGCCGACCCTGGCGCCGATCCTCGAGAAGGTGACGCCGGCCGTAGTGAATATCGCGGTGCTGCAGAAGAGCCCGGAGCAGGACAACCCGCTGATGCGCGATCCGTTCTTCCGGCGCTTCTTCGGCATGCCGCAGCAGTCGGAGCCGCAGATTGCGGCCGGCTCCGGCGTGATTGTCGATGCGAAGAACGGCTACGTCGTCACCAATGCCCACGTGGTCAAGGACGCGCAAGAGATCCAGATCACCCTGAAAGACAACCGCCGCCTGCCGGCCAAGCTGGTCGGCGCCGATCCGGGCACCGATATCGCCGTGCTGAAGGTGGACCCGAAAGGGCTGGTGGACGCGCGCTGGGGCGATTCCGACGCGCTGCAGGTGGGCGACTTCGTCATGGCGATCGGCAATCCGTTCGGCCTCGGACAGACCGCCACCTCGGGCATCGTCTCCGCCTTGGGCCGAAGCGGCCTGTCGATGGAGGGCTACGAGCACTTCATCCAGACCGACGCGCCGATCAACCCCGGCAACTCCGGCGGCGCGCTGATCAATCTCAAGGGGGAGCTCATCGGCATCAACTCCGCAATCATCGGGCCGTCGGGCGGCAACGTTGGCATCGGCTTCGCCGTCCCGTCGGTCATGGCGCGCGCCGTGATGGAGCAGCTGATCAAGTTCGGAGAGGTGAAGCGCGGCCGCCTGGGCATCGCCATGACCAATGCCATCGGCGTCGAGGGTGCGCAGATCGCGGAGGTCGAGCCCAATTCGCCCGCCGCTACGGCCGGTTTGCACAAAGGCGATGTGGTAGTGGCCCTGAATGGCCACCCGGTGCGCGGCTCGGCCGAGCTGCGCGCGCGCCTTGGGGTCGTGCCCGCGGGCGATACGGTCGAGCTCAAGGTGCAGCGCGGCAAGGAAACCGAGCTGGTGAAGGCGCGCATCGCCGAAGTGGACCGGGCGCAGGCGGCGGGCGGACAGTCGCTGCCCGAGCTCAATGGCGCTTCGCTCGCCGAAGTCGAGCGGCGAGGACTGCCGGGCAAGAATCGCGCGGTGCTGGTGAACTCGGTGGAAGCCGGCTCGCCCGCCTTCCAGCACGGCCTGCGGCAAGGCGATGTCATCATCGGCGTGAATCAGCGCCGCGTGACGAGCGTGCCGGAGCTTTCCAAGGCGCTGCGCGCTTCAGGGCGCCTGGCGCTAAACGTCGTGCGCGGCGACTTCGTCCTGACGATGCAGCTGCGCTAGCTACTCGCGCGCGCGGGCGAGCTTCTTGACGTCCGGAAGGCGGCGCAGCGCGCGCATGACGCGCGCCAGGTGCTGGCGGTTCGCCACCTCGATGACGAAGTGCATGCTGGTGAAGAGTGCGCGGTCCTCGGCGGTGGCGATCGAGTCGATATTGGAGCCGGCCTCCGCGATCTGCGAGGCGACGCGCGCCAGCACGCCGCGCTGGTTCTCCACCATGACCTGGATCGCCGCCTGGAAGAGGCGCGTGGTGCGCGGATCCCATTCAACGTCGATCCACTGGTCAGGCTCGTTCTTACGCGAGCGGATGATCGCCGGGCAGTCCGACTGGTGGACCACCAGGCCTTGGCCCTTCTTGATCGAGCCGACGATCGCGTCGCCCGGGATCGGCCGGCAGCAGGTGGCGAGCTGCACTGCCATGCCCTCGGTGCCGCGGATGGTGACGCTCGTACCGAGGGCTTCCTCGCGGTGCGGATCGGTGTGCTTCAGCAGCCGCCGCGCCACCACCGCCGGCAGCCGCTTGCCAAGGCCGATGTCGGCCAGCAGCTCATCCTTGGAGCGCGCGCCGCCATCGCGCACCACGCGCTCCCAGCTCGCGTCGTCGACGTCGGCGAGCGAGCCTTTCAGGGCGCGCAGCGCCTGGTCGAGCAGCCGCTCGCCCAGGTTCGCCGACTCCTCGTACTGCATTGTCTTCAGGAAGTGGCGGATGTTCGAGCGCGCCTTGCCCGTGCGCACATACTGCAGCCAGCCGGGATTGGGCTTGGCGTGGCTCGCGGTGATGACCTCGACGCGGTCGCCGCTGCGCAGCTCCTGGCGCAGCGGCACCAGTTCGCCGTTCACTTTCGCGGCGACGCAGCGGTTGCCGATGTCGGTGTGCACGGCGTAGGCGAAATCGACGGTGGTTGCGCCGCGCGGCAGCGACAGAATGCGCCCTTTCGGCGTAAAGACGTACACCTCGTCCGGGAACAGGTCGACCTTCACATGCTCGAGGAATTCGCGCGGGTCGCCCGACTGGTTTTGGATCTCGAGCAGCGATTGCAGCCAGCGGTGCGTCTGCTTCTGCAGGTCGGAGAGCTGGTCGGTCTCGTCCTTGTAGAGCCAGTGCGACGCGACTCCTGACTCGGCCAATCGGTGCATCTGCTCGGTGCGCACCTGCACCTCGACCGGTACGCCATAAGGGCCGATCAGGTCCGTGTGGATGGACTGGTAGCTATTGCCCTTCGGGATGGCGATGTAATCCTTGAACTTGCCCGGAATCGGCTTGAAGAGCCCGTGCAGCGCGCCCATCGCCAGGTAGCACGTCGGCACGTCCTTGACGATGACCCGGATGCCGAAGATGTCGTGCACCTCCGAGAAGGTGAGGTGCTTCTCGATCATCTTGCGATACGTCGAGTAGACATGCTTCTCGCGGCCTTGCACGACGGCGTCAATGCGGCTGTCGGCGAGCTTCTTCTTCACCGCGTCGAGCGTCTTGCCGATCATCTCGCGGCGGTTGCCGCGCGCCGCCTTGGTGGCCTTGGCGAGCACGCGGTAGCGCATCGGGAAGAGATGCGAAAACGAGAGCTCCTGCAGCTCGTGGTACAGCGTGTTCAGGCCGAGCCGGTTGGCAATCGGCGCGTAGATTTCCATCGTCTCGCGCGCGATGCGGCGGCGCTTGGCCGGCGCAACGGCGCCGAGCGTGCGCATGTTGTGCAGGCGGTCGGCGAGCTTGATCAGGATGACGCGCACGTCGCGCGCCATCGCGAGCAGCATCTTGCGGAAGTTCTCGGCCTGGACCTGCTCGGCCGACTGGAACTCGATCTTGTCGAGCTTCGAGACGCCGTCGACCAGGTCCGCCACCGGCTTGCCGAAGGTGTCCGAGATCTCGTCCTTGGTGACGGCCGTGTCCTCGGTGACGTCGTGCAGGAGCGCCGCCATCAATGTCTGCCCGTCGAGATGCCAGCCGGCGAGTATCTCGGCCACCGCCAGCGGATGGGAGATGTACGGCTCGCCCGACTGGCGTGTCTGGCCGGCGTGCGCCGCTTCCGAGAACCGGTAGGCCTCTTCCAGGCGCGCCACGTCTTTCGGCTTCAGGTAGCCGAAGCGCTCCGATTCGCTCAACTGTGGGGCAGCCGCCGCCATCCGGCTCAATTTAACCGACTAAGTCAGCGCGAAACCACGTTTTTCCGCCATACCGGGAAAAACGCCGCTGTCCCCGTTCGAGGCTTGCCGCCGCCGTTTACAGGCCCGGAGGCGTGACCAGCATCGCGTTTTTCTTCAGGACCTCGGTGCCAATCTTGCCGGTGGCGATCTCTCGCAGGGCGATGACGGTCGGCTTGTCGCGGTTGGGCTCGACCAGCGGCGAGGCCCCGGCGCCGAGTTGCCGCGCGCGGTACGTGGCGGCCAGCGTGAGATGGAAGCGGTTGGAAATTCTCTTGAGGCAGTCGTCGACAGTGATACGAGCCATGAGGTGGGCTTTCAGGATTGGGCGCGCTCGCGTTCGATGATGCTCGCGAGCTCTCGCCGGGCGGTTTCGAAGTCTTTGTTAATTATAGCGTATTTAAACTCCCCGGCGTGCGCCAACTCCTCCCGTGCGTTGGCCACCCGCCGGCGAATCACGCCCTCCGCGTCCTGCCCCCGGGTGCGGATACGCCGCTCGAGCTCCTCGATCGAGGGCGGCAGGATGAAGATGCCGACGCAGTCCGGATAGAGGCGCCGCACCTGCTGGGCTCCCTGCCAGTCAATCTCCAGGATCAGGTCCTCCCCCTGGGTCAGCGCGTCGAGGATCACCCGCTTCGCGGTGCCGTAGTGGTTACCGTGCACCTCGGCGCTCTCGAGGAACTCGCCGCGCTCGCGCATGGTGCGAAAGGTGGGCTCGTCGACAAAGTGATAGTCGAGGCCCTCCTTCTCACCCGGGCGCGGCGCGCGCGTCGTGTAGGAAACGGAAATCTTGAGCGAGCGGTCCTCGCGCGTCACCGCGTCGATGAGCGAGGTCTTGCCGGCGCCGGAGGGGGCGGTGACGACGAAAAGGCGCCCCTTGCGGTTCCCCGGGCGCGCCGTCATTCGATGTTCTGCACCTGCTCGCGCATCTGTTCGATCAGCAGCTTGAGCTCCAGCGCGCAATCGGAGATCTCCTGGCTCGCGGCCTTCGAGGCGAGCGTATTGGCCTCGCGATTGAGCTCCTGCGCAATGAAGTCGAGGCGCTTGCCGATGGCGCTGTCGCGGCCGCCGGTGTGCGCCAGAGTACGGTCTACCTCCGACAGGTGGGCCTTGAGGCGGGTCATCTCCTCGTCCACGTCGGCCTTGGCGGCAAATACGGCCAGCTCCGCCCGTACGCGATCGTCGTCCACGGAGCCGAGCGCCTCGCGCAGCCGCTCGGCGAGCTTCGCCTGGTAGGCCGCGAGCGACCGCGGCACGAGCGGCGCGATGTCGTCGAGCCGCGCTCGCATGGCGGCGACGCGTTCGGCGACCGCGGCGGCGAGTTTCGCGCCTTCGCGCGTGCGCGAGCCGACCAGCTCCTCGAGCGCTCGGCGCATCAGCTCGGTCGCGAGGCCGCGCGTTTCGGCCTCGTCGAACGGTGCCTGCGCCATGACGCCCGGCCAGCGCAGCACGTCGGCCACGCGCAGCGGCGTCGCCTGCGGCATTTCCTTCTGCACCCGCGCGGCGAGCTCGCGCAGCTGCGCGAGCGCCTGCGCGTTGAGCTCGTTCGCCGCGGGCGCCGCGGCATCGTTCAGGTACACGCGGCAGTCGAGCTTGCCGCGCGAGACGCGCGCGGTGACCAGCTCGCGCAGTGCCGGCTCGAGCGCGCGCAGGTCATCGGCGATGCGGAACTGCAGATCGAGGAAGCGCGCGTTCACCGAGCGCAACTCGACCGAGAGCCGACCGCGCGGCGTCTCGGCGCTTGCCGCGGCGAAGCCCGTCATGCTCTGGATCATTCGTTATCATAGGAGGAGATGGGGTCCCAAGCCAATCAAGCGCTGCCCGCCGGAAGTCGCCTCGAGAACTATCGCATCGTGCGCACGCTCGCGTCGGGCGGCTTCTCCTTCGTCTACCTCGCGCACGACGAGAGCGACGCGCCGGTGGTGATCAAGGAATATCTGCCGGCGACACTGGCGGTGCGCACCGGCACCTCGGCCTCGCCTACCATCGCGCCCGCCGATGTCGGCCGTTTCAATTACGGCCTGAAATGCTTTTTCGAGGAAGGCCGCGCGCTCGCCGGGCTGCAGCATCCGAACGTGGTGCGCGTGCTCAATTTCTTCCGCGCCAACGATACGGTGTACCTGGTGATGCGCTACGAGCACGGCCGCTCGCTCGAAACGCATATCCGCCACCGGCGGGGATTGCCCGAAGAAGTCTGGCTGCGCTCGACCTTCGCGCAACTGCTGAACGGACTGCGCGAAGTGCATTCGAACAAGCTGCTGCACCTCGATATCAAGCCGGCGAACGTCTATCTGCGCGATGACGATTCGCCGATCCTGCTGGACTTCGGCGCTGCCCGGCAGACGCTCTCCGCCGAAGGCGGCAAGCTGCCGCCGACCTATACGCCGGGCTATGCGGCGCCGGAGCAGTACGCGCGCTCGGGCGAGCTCGGACCGTGGAGCGACATCTATTCGGTCGGCGCTACGGTCTATGCCTGCCTTGCAGGGGCTGCACCGCAGCCAGCGCACCGGCGCCTGCGCAAGGACGAGCTGCGGCCGGCGCGCAAGGCGTGGGACGACCGTTATTCGGCGCTGCTGCTCGATATCGTGGATTGGTGCCTGCGCCTCGATCACCTCGAGCGCCCGCAAAGCGTGCTGGCGCTGCAGAAAGCCTTGCTGGGCGAAAAGGACCCGGAGCACCGCGGCAGCACGCCGTTCCTCGAGCGAGCATTCAGGTTCGGCCGCAAATGAAATACGCCCTGCACCAGGCGAGCCGCATCGGCGGCCGGAGCATCAATCAGGATCGCGTCGGCTACTGGTCCACCCCGGAGTGCCTATTGATGGCCGTGGCCGATGGCCTGGGCGGCCATCCGCACGGCGAGGTGGCGGCGGAGTTGGCCGTGGGCCTCCTTGGCGCCGCATTCGAGCGCGAGGCGCGGCCGCGGCTTGCGCAGCCGATCGAGTTCCTCAACCACGCGATCGCGGCAGCCCATGCTGCCATCCTGCGCGATGCGGCGCGGCGCCGGCTGGCCGATACGCCGCGCACCGTGCTGGTCGCCTGCGTCGTGCAGGACGGCGAAGCCTCTTGGACGCATGTCGGCGACAGCCGCCTCTATCTCGTCCGCGACGGCCGTATCCTGCACCGCACGCGCGACCATACGGTGGTGCAGCAGCTGGTCGAATCCGGACGCATCCGCGAAGAGGCGATGTACACGCATCCGGAGCGTAACCGCCTGCTGCAGTGCCTCGGCGGCTACGAATCGCCGCGGCCGGAAGCAGCGAACCGCGAGCGCCTCGCCGAGCAGGACATCGTGCTCCTTTGCTCCGACGGCTTCTGGAACCCGCTCACGCAGCGCCAGCTCCTGCACCTGCTCGCGACGCGCGAGCTCGAGCAGGCAGTGGCCGATCTCGTGCACCTGGCGGAGATTCGCGCTGGCCGGGACAGCGACAATATTTCGGTCGTCGCGATGCGCTGGGCCGAGCCGGTGAGCGAGCCGGCGGTACGGGAGCCGGAGCGCACGATCGTCCAGGACCTGACGGCCACCGATGTCGATTACCTGCGGGTGTCGGACGAGGACATCGAGCGGGCGATCAACGAGCTCAGGGCGGTGCTGCGCAAGACCTCCTCGTCTTGAGACCGTCCGGACGAAAACCCGAGGAGCTGCGCCCGGTGCGCATCCAGCGGCGCTACACCAAGCACGCCGAGGGCTCGGTACTCGTGCAGTTCGGCGATACCCGGGTGCTGTGCACGGCGAGCGTCGAGGAACGCGTGCCGCCGTTCCTCAAGGAGAGCGGGCGCGGCTGGGTAACGGCAGAGTACGGCATGCTGCCCCGCTCGACCAACACGCGCACCGATCGCGAGGCAGCGCGCGGCAAGCAAAGCGGGCGTACGCAGGAGATCCAGCGCCTCATCGGCCGCTCGCTGCGCGCGGTGGTGGATCTCGCCGCGCTCGGGCCGCGGACCGTGCATCTCGACTGCGACGTGCTGCAGGCCGATGGCGGTACGCGCACCGCCGCCATTACCGGCGCATTCGTCGCGCTTCACGACGCGCTCGACTGGCTGAAAGACCGCGGCCTGCTGCGGGAGCGGCCGGTCCGCGACTTCGTTGCCGCGGTCTCGGTCGGCATCCATCAGGGCACGCCGGTGCTCGACCTCGACTACGCGGAGGACGCGGCGAGCGGCTGCGACATGAACGTGGTCATGACCGGCGCCGGTCACTTCGTCGAGGTGCAGGGCACCGCGGAAGGCCAGACCTTCGCCCGGGCCGAGCTCGACCAGCTCCTCGCCCTCGCCGAGCGCGGCATTCGGGAACTGGTCGCGCACCAGCGGAGCGCGCTTGGCCTCGGCTGAGCTCCTCGACTACTACCGCCGACGCGCCCGCGAATACGAGGCGATCTACGCCAAGCCCGAGCGGCAGGCGGACCTCGCGCGCCTGCGCTCCCACGTCCCGCAGCGCCTCGCCGGCCGGCGCGTGCTCGAAATCGCCTGCGGCACCGGCTACTGGACCGTGCTAGCGGCCGCCAGCGCGCGCAGCATCGTCGCCACCGACGCGGGCGAAGAGCCGATGCGCGTCGCAATGTCGAAGGATTACGCCGGCGCGAACGTGCGCTTCGAGATCGCCGACGCCTTTGCGCTCGGCGAGGAGCTCGGTCGTTTCGACGCGGCGCTCGCCTTCTTCTGGTGGTCGCACATACCGCTCGCGCGCATCGCCGAGTTTCTCGCGTCGCTCCACCGCCGGCTCCAGCCGGGCGCGCGCGTCCTGCTGATGGACAACCTCTATGTGGGCGCTTCGAGCACCGCCATCTCGGAGCGCGACGCCGAAGGCAATACCTACCAGCGCCGGCAACTCTCCGACGGGAGCGAGAATCGCGTGCTCAAGAATTTCCCCACTGAAGGCGACCTGCGCGCCTCGCTCGGCCCGCATGCGCGCGAGCTTTCCTACCAGGCACTCGAGTACTACTGGCTGGTCGAATACACGCTGAAGTGAAGCTGGTCGTCGCGTCCAACAATCCCGGCAAGCTGCGCGAGTTGCAGGCGATCCTCGCGCCGGCGCTCGAGCTCGTGCCGCAGTCGGCGCTCGGCATCGCGGAGGCGGACGAGCCGCATGACACGTTCATCGAGAACGCGCTCGCCAAGGCGCGCCACGCCAGCCGGGCGGCGCGGCTGCCGGCGCTCGCGGATGACTCCGGCCTGTGCGTCGACGCGCTCGGCGGCGAGCCCGGCGTGCGCTCCGCCTATTACGCCGGCCGCGAGGGCAGCCGCGAGGAGCGCGACGCTCGGAACAACGCAAGACTTCTCGCCGCGCTCGGCGAGCAGCGCGGCGCGTACTATTGCTGCGTGATGGTGCTCGTGCGACACGTTGATGAGCCACGGCCGCTGATTGCCGAAGGCATCTGGCGCGGCGAGATCGCACGCGCGCCGCGCGGCGCGAACGGTTTCGGCTACGACCCGCTGTTTTTGCTTCCGGCGCTCGGCAGGACGGCGGCCGAGCTCCCGCCCGCGGAAAAAAACCGGATCAGCCACCGCGCCCTCGCGGCACGACGGCTGCTCGAGCTCTGGCATGGCGACGATCGGCGTTGAGCGCGCCGGGCGCGTACAGTTCGCGGTCCTGCCGCCGCTCGCGTTGTACGTGCACATCCCCTGGTGCGTGCGCAAATGCCCGTACTGCGACTTCAACTCGCATGAGGGCGCCGAGCCGTTGCCCGAGCGTGAATACGTGGCCAAGCTCGTCGCCGATCTCGAGTCGCTGCTTCCTTCGGTGTGGGGACGGCGGCTCATGAGCGTGTTCATCGGCGGTGGCACGCCGAGCCTCTTCTCGCCGCAAGCCATCGACGAGCTGCTTGCCGCTGTGCGCGCGCGCCTGACGCTCGAGCCGGGCGCCGAGATTACGCTCGAGGCCAATCCCGGTACGGTGGAGGCGGCGCGCTTTCGCGGCTTCCGCGACGCCGGCGTTAATCGCGTCTCGCTTGGCGTGCAGAGCTTCGACGACGCCATGCTTTCGGCGCTCGGTCGCATCCACGGCGCCGCCGAAGCGCGCAAGGCAGTCTCGACTGCGCTCGCGAGCTTCGACAACGTCAACATCGACCTGATGTACGGGCTGCCGGGGCAGACGCTCGACATGACGCGCTCCGACATCGAGGAGGCGCTCGCCTGCGGCGTGCCGCATATCTCGGCGTATCAGCTCACCATCGAGCCGAACACGGTGTTCTATCGCCGTCCGCCGCCGCTGCCGGAGCACGATGCCTGCGCCGACATGCAGCTCGGGGTCGAAGAGGCGCTCGCGGCCGCCGGCTACCAGCACTACGAGACCTCGGCCTTTGCGCGCCCGGGCCATCGCTGCCGACATAACCTCAACTACTGGCAGTTCGGCGATTATCTCGGCATCGGCGCCGGCGCCCACGGCAAGGTGAGCTTCCCCGACCGCGTGACGCGGCACGAGCGCATCAAGCAGCCGCGCGACTACCTCGTCGCGCCGTCAACGCTCGTGCGTGAAGCCAGCGTGCCGCCGACCGAGCTGCCGTTCGAATTCATGCTGAACGCGTTACGCCTGGTCGAGGGTTTTCCGATCGCGCTCTTCGAGGAGCGCACCGGCCTGCCGTTTGTCACCGTGGTGCGTCAGCTGGAAGACGCGGAGCGGCGCGGTTTGATCGAGCGCGACTGGCAGCGCGTGCGCCCGACCGAGCGCGGGCGGCTCTTCCTCAACGAGCTGCTGGCGGTTTTTGTCGGCGGCGAAAATACAGGTCGCGAAGCGGGTGTCCCAATCGCGCTCCACGCGCCGCGAACTTCGTCGCCGGCCGGGCGGTAAAGCCGCGCGCCACCGGCTCGAGCAGCGGCTCGGCGGCGAATACTTGTTGCATCTGCTCGGCATAGTCGGGCCAGTCGGTCGCGGCATGCACCACGCCGCCGGGCGCCAGCTTGCGCGCCATGAGCGCTGCGTTTTGCCGCTGCACCAGGCGCCGCTTGTGATGGCGCGTCTTAGGCCACGGGTCGGGAAAGAAGAGATGAATCGCCGCGAGGCTGTCATCGGCGATCATGTGCTCGAGGACCTCGAGCGCGTCGTGACGGATCACGCGCAGGTTCGCCAATGTCTCGCGCTGGATCGCATTCAGCAAGCTGCCGACGCCCGGCCCGTGCACCTCGATGGCGACGAAATCCGTTTCCGGATGCGCCTTGGCGATCGCGAGCGTGGTTTCGCCCATGCCCGAGCCGATCTCGAGAACGAGCGGCGCGGCGCGGCCGAAGAGCTCGTGTGGATTTAGCAGCCGTTCGGCGAACGGCACGCCGTAGCGGGGATAGAGCTCATTGAGCGCGCGTTGCTGCGCCGGCGTCGTCCTGCTCTGGCGCAGGACGTAGCTGCGAACCGGTCGCTTCAGGCCGCCTTGGACGAGATCGTTCCTTCGCTCGGCGAGCTGGGCGCTGCCGAGTAAAGCTTCTTCGGCATGCGGCCGGCGAGAAAAGCTTCACGGCCGGCCTCGACCGCCTTCTTCATCGCCTTGGCCATCAGCACCGGGTTCTTGGCGGCGGCGACCGCCGTGTTCATCAGGACGCCGTCGCAACCGAGCTCCATCGCCACCGCCGCATCGGAGGCCGTGCCCACCCCGGCGTCGACGAGCACCGGCACCTTCACCCGGTCGATGACGAGCTGCAGGTTCCAGGGATTGAGAATGCCCATGCCCGAGCCGATGAGCGAGGCGAGCGGCATGACGGCGACGCAGCCGGCGGCTTCGAGCATCTGCGCCTGGATCGGATCGTCGGAGCAGTACACCATCACCTTGAAGCCGTCCTTCACCAGCTGCTCCGCCGCCTTCAGCGTCTCGGGCATGTTCGGGTACAGCGTGTGCGGATCGCCGAGCACCTCGAGCTTCACCAGGTCATGTCCGTCGAGCAGCTCGCGCGCGAGGCGGAGCGTGCGCACGGCATCCTGCGCCGTGTAGCAGCCGGCGGTATTGGGCAGATAGGTGAACTTCGACGGCGCCAGGAACTCGAGCAGGCTCGGCTCGCCGCGGTTCTGGCCGATGTTGGTACGGCGGATCGCGACGGTGACGATCTGCGCGCCGGAGGCTTCGACCGCCGCTCGCGTCTCGGCGAAATCCTTGTACTTGCCGGTGCCGATGAGCAGGCGCGAGGTGTAGCTCTTGCCGGCAATGACCAGGGAATCGCTCATCAGCCGCCGCCCACCGCCACGACGATCTCGAGCTGATCGCCATCGCCGATCAGCGTGCGGGCGTGCGCGCTCTTCGGCACGATTTCGCCGTTTCGCTCCACGGCGACTTTCTTGCCGACCATCTCGAGCCTCTCGAGCAGCGACGCGACATCGAGCGGCGCCTCGAAGCGCCGCGCAGCGCCGTTCACGGTGACCACGATCATGGGCGAATTTTACCTCGCTAGGGCTGGTACACGATGGCGCGCACCGGCGTGGGGTTGTAATCGTTCACCGGGTTGTTGATCTGCGGGCAGTTCGAGATCAGCGCCAGCACGTCCATCTCGGCGCGCAGGTCGACATGGTCGCCGGCCCTCGAGCGGCTCGGCCCCATGTCCATTGCGCCGTCGGCGCCGACCGGGACATACATGAAGAAGTTGAGATTGGCGACCATGTCGCGCGGCCCCATGCCGTAGCGGCCGAGCTGCTGGATGAAATTCGCCCGGCAGTTCGGATCTTCCGGCTTGCCGTAGCGCTTGCGATTGAGCGCCGAGGAGCAGCAGCCGCCGATCGTGTCGTGGAAGCCGCAGGTGTCCTCGACCACGGTGAGCATGGCGTTGCAGTTCACCGAGTAGATCACCGTGTCCTTGCGGATGAAGATATTGCCGTTGATCTTCATTGTGTCAGCCGCTGCATAGCGATCGTCGTAGTCGCGCGCGTTGTAGCAGAGGAAATCGACGGCCTGCCTTCCCTCGAGGTCGATGATCCGCAGGACCTGTCCCCTGCCGATTTCGCGGCTCCAGCCGGCGCGGGCCGCGATCAGCTCATTCGACAGCACCATGCCAGGGACCTGCTGCCAGGTTGTGCTCATGCGCCTAGCGTAGCGCACTGTGTAGAATCGCCGCCAACGCGGGTGTAGTTCAATGGCAGAACATCAGCTTCCCAAGCTGAATACGTGGGTTCGATTCCCATCACCCGCTCCAGGGCAACAACGGAGGTATGGCCGGCGAAGCGACGCGAACGGTACTGTTCGCCGATGTGAGCGGCAGCAGCCAGCTCTACGAGAGCGCTGGCGATGAGGTCGCGGCGAAGGCGATCGCGCAATGCATGCGCGCGGTGCGCGAAGTCACCGAGGCCGCCGGCGGCGAGCTGATCAAGGAAATCGGCGACGAAGCGATGACGCTGTTTGCGGACCCCGACTCGGCCGCCAATGCCGCGACGCGCATGCACCTCGCTGTGGAGGCACTGCCGCCCGTCGGCGCGACAACATTGGCCCTGCGTATCGGCTTTCACACCGGGGCGGTGATGCGCCGCGACGACGACTTATTTGGCGACACCGTCAACCTGGCCTCGCGCATCGCCGGGCAGGCCTCGCGCGGGCAGGTGCTGATGTCCGAGCAAACGGCGGCGCTGCTGGCTCCGGTCCTGCGCGGCATGACGCGAGCGCTTTACTCCGTCGAAGTGAAAGGCAAGACCGAGAGTGTCGCCCTGTGCGAGCTGGTCTGGCGCCAGAGTCCGGACGTGACTGACATGGCGGGCAGTGCCGCCCACGTGTCGATCGGACGGCTCTGGCTAAAGCATCGCGGCGCCGAAGTGACGGGCTGGGACTCGGTCGTGCGCATCGGGCGAGACAAGGAGTGCGAGATCGTCGTCACGAGCGATAACGCGTCACGGCAGCACTGCACGATCGAGCGGCGCCGCGACAAATTCGTACTGCGCGACCACAGCACCAACGGCACGTACGTGGCAGTCGAGGGCGAGGCGGAGATGGCGCTGCATCGCGAGGACTACATTCTGCGGGGCCACGGCTGGATCGCCTGCGGTGAGCCGCGCGCGCAGACCGCCGAGGCGATCGAGTATTACTGCGAGTAGCTAGGCGCTCAGACGCCGCGCTTCCGAGAGATGCTTTTTCCAGTACGGCGAGTCGATGCGGTCGCGGCGCACGCGCTTGCCGGAAGAGGGCGCATGGACGATCTCGCCATTGCCGACATAGATGGCGACGTGGCCGTGCTTTTTCCCCTGCTGGTCGAAAAAGACCAGATCCCCCGGACGTAGGTCCGAGCGCCGCACCGACTTTCCGAGATGGCGTTGCTGGTCGGTGCTGTGCGGCAGGGTGATGCCGGCCTGGCGATAGCTGTACAGCACGAGTCCGCTGCAATCGAAGCCCTTCGGGCTCATGCCTCCGTACCGGTACGGAGCGCCGAGCAGCTTAACGGCCTCGGCGGCGGCGTGTTCCTGCGGTGTCGCGGCGATGGCCGTGCCGGTCAGCGCGGCGAGCGCGAACGCAAGAGCGAGGTCGCGGGCAAGTGTCATGGCGCGGTCATGCTCGCATGGCGACGCGGCGTCACGCCAAGACTTAGGTCACAATGAGCCATGCCGTACTCGATCGAAGGCAAGCTGGTCGTGGCGATTTCCTCGCGCGCGCTCTTCGACTTCGAGGAAGAAAACCAGGTGTTCGAGCGCGACGGCGAAGCTGCCTACATCGCGCTGCAGTACGCGCGGCTCGATGTGCCGGCCCGGGAGGGGGTGGCGTTCCCGTTGGTGAAGAAGCTTCTCGGCTTCAACACCCTGCGCGCGCAGCGCGTCGAGGTCGTGATCCTCTCCAAGAACGACCCGGTTTCCGGCCTGCGCGTTTTCCGCTCGGCGAAGCTCGCCGGCCTTGCCATCGAGCGCGGCGTGTTCACGCGCGGACGCTCACCGTATCGTTACCTCGACGCGTTGAAGGCGAACCTGTTCCTCTCGGCGAACGAAGGGGATGTCCTCGGCGCGCTCCAGGCGAGCTGCCCGGCGGCGCGCGTTTATCCGGAGTCGCGCCAGGCGGCGAGCCGACACGCCGACGAGCTACGGATCGCCTTCGACGGCGACGCCGTGCTTTTCTCCGACGAGGCCGAGCGTGTCTATCAGCGCGACGGTCTCGACGCTTTTGCGCGCCATGAGGCGCTGAACGCCCTGCAGCCGCTGCCGCCCGGGCCGTTCAAGCCGCTCCTCGAGGCGCTGCACCGTCTGCAGGCGGCGGCGCTCACCGACGTGCCGATCAAGGTGCGCACCGCGCTCGTCACCGCGCGCAGCGCTCCGGCGCACGAGCGGGCGGTGCGTACGCTGATGGAATGGAACATCGCCGTTGATGAGCTCATGTTTCTCGGCGGCCTCGACAAGGGCGAATTCCTTAAGGCGTTCGAGCCGGACTTCTATTTCGACGACCAGCGCGGCCATGTCGATTCGGCGCGCGCCTTTGTCGCCGCCGGGCACGTGCCCTTTGGGGTGGCAAACATCCGCTAGTCCGCTATATCCGCCGCTCGGCCACGGCGTGACAGGCGACGCCATCGATGAACTCCGGCAGCTCGCGCCGGCACCGGTCGTTGGCATGCGGGCAGCGTGGATGAAAGGGGCAGCCCGAGGGCGGTGCTAGCGGGTTCGGCACCTCGCCGCGCACCGGCGTGCGGGACTTGCCGCTCATGCCGAGGTCGGGGACTGCGTCGAGAAGCATGCGCGTGTACGGATGGCGCGGTCGTGAAAAGAGCATGCCGGCCGGCGACAGCTCGACCATGCGGCCGAGGTACATGACGCCGACCCGGTCGGCCACCTGCGAGACGACGGCCAGGTTGTGCGAGATGAAGAGATAGGTGAGGCCGAGCCGGCTTTGCAGGTCGCTCATCAGGTTGAGGATCTGCGCCTGCACCGACACGTCGAGCGCCGAGGTGGGCTCGTCACACACCAAGAAGTCCGGCTCGCCGCCGAGCGCGCGCGCAATCGAGATGCGCTGGCGCTGGCCGCCGGAGAACTCGTGCGGATATTTGTCGCCGTCGTCGGCTGACAGACCGACCTGCACCAGCAACTCTTCGACGCGCGCACCGGTGCCGAGGAAGCGGATCGGCTCGCCGACGATATCGCGCACGCGCCAGCGCGGGTTGAGGCTCGCGTAGGGATCCTGAAAGATCATCTGCAGCCGGCGGCCGTGGAACACGACGCGTCCCTCGGTCGGGGCGTACAGACCGACGATCAGCCGGGCGACCGTCGACTTGCCGCAGCCCGATTCGCCGACCAGCGCGAGTGTCTCGCCCGATTCCACTTCAAAGCTCACGCCGTCGACCGCGCGCAGGACCCGACGCGGCTCGTGCTCCAGCATCCGGTTCAACCACGGACGCGACACGTCGAAGTCGCGCGAGACTCGCTCGAGGCTAAGCAGCGGCATGCAGCCAGCATGCGGCGAAGCTGGTGCCCGCCGGCAGGAGATCGGGGCGCTCGACCAGGCAGCGAGCGAAGCGTCGCGGGCAGCGTGGGTTGAAGGCGCAGCCGCGCGGAATGGCGTTCAGGCGCGGCATCGCGCCATCGATCTGCACCAGGCGCCCTTTCCTGGCCGCGATGCGCGGGATCGAGCCCATCAGGCCCACGGTGTAGGGATGGCGCGGCGCATGGATCACCTCGCGCACGCTGCCCAATTCGACGATGCGCCCGGCGTACATCACGGCGACGCGGTGCGCGGTCTCGGCGATCACGCCCATGTCGTGGGTGATGAGCATCACCGCAGCGCCGCGCTCGGCCGCGAGGCGCTTCAAGAGCGCGATGATCTGCGCCTGGATCGAGACGTCGAGCGCGGTGGTCGGCTCATCGGCGATCAGCAGGCGCGGCTCGGCGGCGAGCGCGAGCGCGATGACTACGCGCTGACGCATGCCGCCCGAAAACTGGTGCGGATAGTGCTCGTAGCGCGCCTCGGCGCCGGGAATGCCGACCTCGCGCAGCAAGGCGAGCGCGCGTTCGCGCGCCTGCGTCTCGCCCATGGGCAGATGCGTGACGATCGTTTCCTCGATCTGGCGGCCGATGGTGTATAGCGGATTGAGCGAGGTGAGCGGGTCCTGGAAGATGACGCCGATCCTGCGGCCGCGCAGCTTCCTCAGCTCGTCCGCCGGCAGATTGTCGATACGCTCGCCCTCGAGCCGCACTTCGCCGCCGGCGATGCGCCCGGGGGGTTCCAGGAGGCCGATGATCGCGAGCCCGGTGATCGACTTGCCGGCGCCGGACTCGCCGACCACGCCGAGCACTTCACCGGGGGCGATGGAGAATGAGACGCCGTCGAGCGCCGTCAGCGTGCCGCGCCGCATCGGAAACTCCACCCGCAGGTCGCGCACATCGAGCATAGGTGCGTTGCGAGTCAGCGCAGCTTCGGATTCAGCGCGTCGCGCAGCCAGTCGCCGAGGAGGTTCACTGACAGCACCAGCACCACGAGCGCGATGCCTGGGAATAACGTGATCCACCACTCGCCGGAGTAGAGAAACTCGTTGCCGATCCGGATCAGCGTGCCGAGCGAGGGGCGCGTGGCCGGCACGCCGACGCCGAGGAACGAGAGCGTCGCCTCGGTAATGATCGCCGTGGCGATATGGATGGTGGCGATCACCAGTACCGGCCCCATCACGTTGGGCAGCACGTGCGACAGCATGATGGCGAGCGGCCGGCGGCCGATGACCCGCGCGGCCTGCACATACTCCTTGCTCTTCTCGACCATGGTCGAGCCGCGCACGGTGCGCGCGTATTGCACCCAGCCGGCGAAGCCGATGGCGAGGACCAGTACGGGGATGGCGAGCTCATCGTGCCGGTCGCCCGGCAGCGCAACGCGTGCCACGCCGTCGATCAGGAGCGCGATCAGTATTGCCGGGAAGGACAGCTGCACGTCGGCGATGCGCATGATGATCGCCTCGACGCGGCCGCCGAGATAACCGGCGAGCAAGCCGAGCGACACGCCGAGCACGAGCGCGAAGAGTACCGCGGCCAGGCCGACGCCGAGCGAGATGCGGGCGCCGTGCATGATCGTCGAGAGGATGTCACGGCCCTGGTTGTCGGTACCGAGCGGGTAGCGTCCGATGCCTTTCTCGTCCCACGCGGGCGGCGTGAAGGCGTCGCTCAGATTGAGCGAGGCCATGTCGAACGGATCCTGCGGCGAAACCCAGGGCGCGAGCAGCGCCGCGCCGACCCAGATCAGGGTCAGGGCCGTGGCGACGATGGTGACCGGCGAGCGCCGGAAGCTCCAGGCGAGGTCATGCTCCCAGAGCCGGCGCAGGATCACTGAGCCGTAGCACTCATTTCACCGTCGCAAATCTCGCTTGCGGCCGGTCATCCAGGCTGTAGACGATGGTGACGCCCTTCTTCATCGCCCACGGCCGCATCTGGTGGTGCAGCGGCACGTAATAGGCCTGGTCTCGCGTGATCTCGAGCCCCTGCTTGAGCAGCGCGTCGCGCTTGTTCGTGTCGGTCTCGATCTTCAGCTGATCGATGATCTCGTCGAGCTTCTTGTCGCTGATGCGGCCCTGGTTGAAGCTGCCGTCGGCGCCCTTGGTTTTGGTGTGAACGAGCGACTGCAGCGTGTAAAGGCCGTCGAAGGTCGGCACGCCCCAGCCGAGCATGTAAGCGCTGGTGTCGAAGTTAAGGAGCTTCGGGATGTACGTGGCGAACTGCATCGCGTTCAGCTTTACGCGCACGCCGCCCTTGGCCCACATCGAGACGAGCGCCTGGCAGATTTTCTCGTCGTTAACGTAGCGGTTGTTCGGGCAATCAAGCGTGAACTCGAAGCCGTCGGGGTAGCCCGCTTCCGCGAGCAGTTTCTTGGCCGCCGCGGGATCGAATTTAGGCACGATGTCGATGTCCTTCGAATGCCCGTGCACGCCCGGCGCGATCATGATGCCGGCGGGAATCGATAGGCCGCGCATCGTGACCTTCCGGATCGCTTCGCGGTCGATCGCCATGTTGAGCGCCTTGCGCACGCGCAGGTCCTTGAAGGGGTTCTTGCCCTTTACGTTCGCGTATTTCAATTCGTCATTATGTTGGTCAAGACCGATGAAGATGGTGCGCACCTCGTGCCCGTCGAGGATCTTCAAGGCCGGCTCCTTGCGCAGCCGCTCGACGTCCTGCGTCGGCAGATCTGTGACGAGGTCGACCTCGCCCGAAAGCAGCGCCGAAACGCGGGTCGCGTCCGACTTTATCGGCGTGTAGATCACATCGGTGATGTTGCCGTCGAGCTTGCCCCACCACTCCTTGTTGACCGCCATGACGATGCGCTTGTCCGGCTCCCAGCCCTTGATGAGGTAGGGGCCGGTGCCGTTGGTGTTGCGCGAGGCGTAGGTTTCTTCCTGCTTCGAGTAATCCTGGATGTTCTGCGAGCGGTTCTTCTCCGACCAGGACTTGCTCATGATGCGGAAGTCGACGATGTTTTTGAGGAGCAGGGGATGCGGCCCCTCGAGCATCAGGTCGACCGTAGTGTCGTCGACCTTCTTCACCTCCTTGATGCCGGCGACGTAGATCTGGTTCGTGCCCTGCGGCTGCTTGATGCGGCCGAAGGAGAACACCACGTCATCGGCGGTGAATGGGCTGCCGTCGTGGAACTTCACGTTCTTTCTCAGGTGGAAGCGGTACTGCGTCTCCGAGACCATGTCCCAGCTGGTCGCG
Organism: Betaproteobacteria bacterium; assembly: GCA_019509895.1. Taxonomy (GTDB): domain Bacteria; phylum Pseudomonadota; class Gammaproteobacteria; order Burkholderiales; family SG8-39; genus SCGC-AG-212-J23. The sequence continues at coordinate 19,304 of JAEKLK010000167.1, forward strand.
AGGCACGGCTCGATCTGGTAGTCCTTGCTGTACCGGGTCAGCCCTTCGTAGGCGTACTGCATGATGGCGTGCGTGGTCGCATGGTTCTGCGAGTGCGGATCCATCGTCAGAATGTCGTTCTGCGCCGCCCATTTCAGCGTGACGGCATAGGCCGGCGCCACCATAAGCGCCAGGATCGCAGCCAAAAGTCGCATGTTTTCCTCCCCGTTATTTGAGCGGCAAGGCCTCTTCGGCGAGCGCGGCGAGATAGCCCGCGCCCAGTGGAATCACCTCGTCGTTGAAATCGTAGTTGGGATTGTGCAGCAGGCAGCCGCCGGCGGCGCCGCCCTGTCCGAGAAAGACATAGGCGCCCGGCCGCGCCTGCAGGAAGTAGGCGAAGTCCTCGCCGCCCATGGTCGGCTCGTGCTCGGTGATCACGTTTTCGGCGCCGAAGAGACGCTTGCCGACGTCGGCCGCGAAGCGCGCCTCGCGCGCGCTGTTTATGGTCGCCGGATAGCCGCGCGAGTAGCTCACTTCGGCGCTGGCGCCGAAGGCCTCGGCGGTCTTGGTGGCGATGTCGTTCACGCGCCGCTCGGCGAGGTCGCGCGTCTGCGGCTGGAAGCTGCGCACCGTGCCGACAAGCTTCACGTGGTCCGGAATGACATTGAACACGCCGATCTGGCTCGTCGCCAGCGAGCAGATGCTGACCACGACCGCATCGACCGGATTGACGCTGCGGCTGGCGATGGTTTGCAGCGCCGTGATGAGATGCGCACTCACCACGACCGGATCGACGGCCAGATGCGGCATCGCGCCGTGGCCGCCCCGACCGCGCACCGTAATGCTGACTTCATCCGTCGCCGCCATCACCGGGCCGGCGCGCACCGCCATCTTGCCCGGCGGCAGGCCCGGCCAGTTATGCAGGCCGTACACCTCGTTTACCGGGAAGCGCTCGAACAGGCCTTCCTTCAGCATGACTTGCGCGCCGCCGCCGCCTTCCTCGGCGGGCTGGAAAATCAGGTAGACGGTGCCGTCGAACTTCCGGGTCTCGGCGAGGTAACGCGCAGCGCCCAGAAGCATCGTGGTGTGCCCGTCGTGGCCGCAGGCATGCATGCGGCCCTCGTGCTGCGAGCGATGCGGGACGTTGGCCGTCTCGTGCATCGGCAGGCAGTCCATGTCGGCACGCAGCGCAATGGCGCGGCCGCTCGCGCGGCTCCTGCCGTGGACCACGCCGACCAGGCCGGTCTTGGCGAGGCCGCGATGCACTTCGACGCCGCAGGCGGCGAGGCGCTCGGCGACCAGGCCCGAGGTGCGCGTTTCCTGGAACGCCAGCTCCGGATGCGCGTGGATATCGCGCCGCAGCTCGCGGAGCTCGGGGTGATAGCTGCGAATGCGCTCGATCGGCGTGCTCATATCGGTTGAATGCGAAGGCGCGGGTCGACCGCATAGTAGAGGAGATCGACCACCAGGTTGATGATGACGAAAAAGAGCCCGATCAGGCAAAGGTAAGCCGCCATCACGGGCACGTCGGCGAAGCCGATCGCCTGGATGAAGAGCAGCCCCATCCCGGGCCACTGGAACACCTGCTCGGTGATGATCGAGAAGGCGATGATGGCGCCGAGCTGCAGGCCGGTGATGGTCATCACCGGCACCAGCGTATTCTTCAGCGCGTGGCCGAAGTGAATCGCGCGGTCGGTCAATCCGCGGGCGCGCGCGAAGCGGATGTAGTCGGTGCGCAGCACCTCGAGCATCTCCGAGCGCACCAGGCGCTGGATCAGCGTCATCTGGAAGAGGCCGAGCGTGATCGACGGGAGGATGAGCGCCTTCAGGCCTGAAGCGGTCAGCAGCCCGGTGCTCCACCAGCCGATTTGCACCGTATCGCAGCGGCCGAACGAGGGCAGCCAGCCGAGCTGCACGGAGAAAAACAGGATCAGCAGGATGCCGATCAGGAAGGTCGGCAACGACACGCCGGCGAGCGAAATGCCGAGCAGGACGTGCGAGAGCCACGAATTTCGTCGCAGCGCGGTGTACACGCCCATCGGGATGCCGGCCGCGAGCGAGAAGAGCGCCGCCATGAACGACAGCTCGAGCGTCGCCGGCAGGCGCTCGACGATGAGTGTCGAAACCGGGCGTACCTGGCGCAGGCTCAAGCCGAACTGGCCGTGCAGCGCGTTGTTCACGAACGCGGCGTACTGCAGGTAGAACGGGCGGTCGAGGCAAAGCAGTTGTGTGACACGCACCCGATCCTCGGGCGTCGCGTCCTGTCCGAGCATGAAGATCACCGGGTCGCCGACGAAGCGAAAGAGGGCAAAGGCGATCAGCCCGACGGTCAGCATCACGAGCACCGCCTGTCCCAGCCGCCGCAGGATGAACGCCGCCATGGTCTGCGAGAATGGTACCGCATGGCTTTTGCAGAAAAGCTCATCGCATGGCAGCGACGCCATGGACGCCACGACCTTCCGTGGCAGGGGACGCGCGACCCGTACCGCATCTGGCTCTCCGAGGTCATGCTGCAGCAGACCCAGGTCGCTACGGTCATTCCCTACTATGAGCGGTTCATCGGCCGCTTCGCCGATGTGCGCTCGCTCGCGCGCGCGAGCGAGGAGCAGGTGCTCGCCCTCTGGAGCGGCCTTGGTTACTACGCGCGTGGTCGCAATCTGCATCGCGCGGCGCAAGAGATCGCCGAACGCGGCTTTCCGCGCGCCGCGGCCGAGATCGCGGAGCTGCCCGGAGTCGGACGTTCCACGGCGGCGGCCATCGCCGTGTTCGCCTATGGCGAGCGCGCCGCGATCCTCGACGGCAATGCCAAGCGGGTGCTTGCGCGCAATTTCGGCGTCGCAGGCGAAGCCGAGCTGTGGCCACTCGCGGAACGCGAGCTGCCGAAGCGGGAGATCGAAACCTACACGCAGGCGCTCATGGATCTCGGCGCGACGCTCTGCACGCGGCTCAAGCCGAGCTGCGAGCGCTGTCCGCTCAGCCGCGCCTGCGTTGCGCGGCGCGAGGGCCGTACGTCGGAGCTGACGGCGCCGCGCGAGCGCCGCGAGCTGGCGCAGAGGGAAGTGAAGTGGCTGGTGCTGCGCCGTAACGGCGCGGTACTGCTTGAGCGGCGCCCGTCGCGCGGCATCTGGGGCGGGCTATGGTGCTTCCCGGAGCACCCGGGCC
>JAEKLK010000058.1 GCA_019509895.1 Betaproteobacteria bacterium
TGGGCTTTCACGACGCGTTCGTCGGCGAGCACCTCACCGACCCGGAAGAGAACGTCACCAACAGCTTCATCTTCCTCGCCACGCTGCTATCCGAGACGAAGAGCATCATGCTCGGCACCGGCACGTCGAACCTCTCGCATGCGCATCCGACGCTGATCGCGGCGCATGCGGCGATGTTCGATCATCTCGCGAAGGGTCGCTTCATCTTCGGCGTGAGCCCGGGCGCGCTCTCGTCGGATGCGGAGGCGCTCGGCATCCTCGGCGAGGACCGCAACAAGCTCTTCGCCGAAGCGATCGAGGTGATCCTCGCCATCTGGGAGCGCGAGCCGCCGTACGACATCGACTTTCCCAACAACCGATTCAAGGTCACCACCGGCAAGACGCAGGTGCCGAACGTCGGTCGCGGCCGCATGTACAAGCCGTTCCAGAAGCCGCGCCCGGAGATCGTCGGCACCGTCGTCGCGCCGCATTCGAAGGGCGTGATCGCGATGGGCGAGCGGGATTTCCATCCGCTCTCGGCGAACTTCCTGCTGCCGCACTGGCTGCCGAGCCATTGGGCGAACTACTGCGAAGGCAAGGCCCGCGCGGGCGCCAAGGCCGACCCGGCCGACTGGCGCGTCGCGCGCACCCTCTTCGTCGCCGACGACGACAAGACCGCCGAGCGCTACGCCAAGACCGATCCACGCAGCCCGTACCGCTACTACTGGGACAAGCTGCGCGCCAACATGATGCGCGCGAAGCGCCACGTCATCTTCAAGCGCCACGAGCAGGAGGACGACAGCGCCGTGACGCTCGAGCGGCTGCTGGAGGAGCTGGTCATCTGCGGCACGCCGGCGAAAGTGGCGGATGAAATCCTGCGACTGCGCGAGCGCGCCGGCCCGTTCGGCGAGATCTGCTACGCCGGCATGGACTGGGTCGACCCGCCGCTCGCGCGCCGCTCGATGGAGCTCATGGCGACCGAGGTCATGCCGCGCGTCAACGCGGCGCTGAAACAATAAATGGTGACAGTCACCAATTAAAAATGGTGACTGTCACCATTTTGGTCAGCATTTATTTAAGGGCGCGGTAGAGGAAGGGCAGCGAGACGTCCATCCGGTAGTCGATGTCGGAATGGTCGTCGTCGAATTCCTCGTAGGTGTGCGCGATGCCGGCTTCGGCGAGGCGCTTGGAGAGGATGCGGCTGCCGTAGTGGATGTGGAATTGATCGCGCCAGCCGCAGTCGATGAAGATGCCGCGCAGCGTCTTTAGGTTGTTCCGGTAGCGCTGCACGAGATTGATCGGGTCGTGGGTGCGCCAGCGCGCCCAGCGCTCGCCAAGGTATTCACCGGACTCGAGGTTGACCGGCACGCGAAAGCCGTTCGGCGCGCGCGGGTCGAGGTCGTAGCTCGCCGCCATGCAGAGATTCATGATGCACATCACTTCCTTGCCTGACACCTTCTCCTTCTTCCACACGGCCTGGAGGAAGCGGCGGATGCGCCCGTCGTCCATGCCCGCCGGCAGCCGCCGCTCGTTCGACGCCGCGCGCGCGTCGTAGCGGCCGGGTTTCCTCTTCGGCAGGCGGTACTTGGCGAGCTCGTTGAGCGTGTTCGGCCAGTCGTGCCAGTAGACGAAGTCGAAGTACGCGTCACCCGAGTGGTCGGCGATCGCGCCCCAGTATTTCGCGTACTTCATGGCGTGGATGATGGCGCCGTAGCCGCCGGAGGATTTGCCGAAGCAGCCGCGATGCTCGCGGCTCGCGAGCGTGCGGAACTCGCGGTCGACGAACGGGATCAGCTCGCGCGTCAGGTAGTCGGCGTAGTCGCCGATGGCGGACGAGTTGATGTACTGATTGCCGCCGAGCGCGGTGAAGCAGTCGGGCAGGACGAAGATCGCCGGCCCCATGCGCTCCTCGCGGATCAGGCGCGCCGCGCGCTCCGGGATGTTGTCGCCGAAGTTCTTCCAGTTGACGTGGCCGAGCCCCGAGCCGGTGAAGCCGACGAGGTCGAAGAGCACCGGGAAGCGCCGGTTCGGGCTCTCGTCGTACTGCGGCGGCAGCCACACGGCGAGCTTGCGCACGTGCGGGTCGCCGAGCGGGTTGCCTTTCAGGATCTGCGAGACGTGCTCGAGCACGACCAGCGTGCCCGACTTGCCTTTGGGTCGTTTCAGCATGGGGCATGCATTTTGCACATCACCGGGCACTTCATGAACCCGACGGAATGAACCATGCTCACCTCAGGCCTGCTTTTCTTCTTCCTCGCGATCGCCGCGGCCGTGATCGGCTTCTCCGGCATCGCCGAGGCGCCGATGCAGCAGACGGCAGCGTTTGCCATCGCGGTGCTGTTTCTCGCTCTCTTTGTCCTTTCGCTAAGGCGCCGGTCGAACCGTCCCTGGCGCTAGGTAAATAGCGCACAGCCGCCCGGCGCCGCGCGTCACATCGGCGCGGCAGCACCCGGCGCCACACTGCCCGCATCGCAGCCCGAGGAGTCGAAGCGATGCGCAAGCTGACGCTCGAAGAAATCCAGCGCGACGCCGCCCGGTTTGGTGGTCGTTGCGTGTCCGAAACCTACATCGACAGCCTGACGCCGGTGGAATGGGAGTGCACCGCCGGGCACCGCTGGCGCGCGGTCCCGCACGCCATCCGGCAGGGGCACTGGTGCAAGCGCTGCGCCGACCACCGCCTGCGTCTGCCTGCGAGCGCGGTGTACGAGCTCGCCCAGGCGCGCGGCGGCAAGTGCCTCGCCGAGCGCTACACCAACAGCCAGGTCAAGCTCGAGTGGCAGTGCCGGCTCGGCCATCGCTGGCGCGCGAGCTTCAACTCGGTGAAGCAGGGCGCCTGGTGCGCTCAATGCCGGGCGGAAGAGCGGGCGGAGGCGCGCGCGACGCGCCAGGCGAACGGCAGCGCGGCGGCGCAAAGCCCGGCCATCAGCCAGAACCCGCCGGCGCCGAGCCGGCCGTACAGCGCGCCGGAGCCGAACGTGACGATCGCCGCGGCGGCGCCGATGCCGGTTCCGTAGAGCGCCTGCGCGCTGCCCTCAAGCCCCGCGGGCACCGCGCGCCCGATGAGGCGCATGCAGGCGAGGTGCAGCAGCGCGAAGGTGATGCCGTGCAGCGGCTGCACCAGTGCGAGCGCCGGCACATCGGCGCTCGTGGCCATCACCGCCCAGCGCGCCATCCCCGCTACTGCGGCGAGCGCGAGCGCGCCGGCCGGCGTCAGCATTTGCACCAGGCGCGGGCCGAGGAAGAAGAACACCAGCACCTCGGCCAGCACCGCCTCCGACCAGAGCAGGCTGCCGACGCCGGCGCTCAAGCCGGCCGCACGCCAGCGGATCATCGCGAAGGAGTCGTGCATCGCGTGGCTGCCGAGCACCAGGGCCGCGACGATCACCAGGTTGCGATACACCGGCAGCCGCAGGAGCTCGCCGATGCGATGCCGGCTCGCGCTGGCGCGGCTCGGATGCGGCAGCTCCGGCACCAGCGCCGCCGTGAGCGCCGCGAGACCGAGGAGCGACGCCTGCAGCCCGACGATCACGCCGAGCCCGGCGACCGCGACCGCCTGGCCGGCGGCGAGCGTGCCGATGATGAAGGCGCCCGAGCCCGTACCGCGCACCCAGCCGTACTCGAACCGGGCGCGCGCCGCGGCGCCGAGCGTGAGCGCATCGGCGAGCACGCCGATCGGCGCGAGCGCCGCCGCCTGCATCATGCTGATGGCGAGAAACCACCAGAAGCCCTTCGCCGGCAGATAGCCGAGCGTCGTGAACGCGGCGAGCGCGATGCAGAGCACCAGCACCGTGCGCAGCGCCCCGAAGAGATCGCCCAGCCGTCCGGCGAGCGGCGCGCTCACCAGCCGCACCGCGGTCCCTGCCCCGAGCACCAGCCCGAGCTCTTCCGGCGCAATCCCGCGCGAGCTTACGAGCGCCGGGAGAAACGGCGACGCGACGCCATAGGCGGCGTACATCGCGGCATAGAGGAAAACGAAGCGCGCCAGCGGACCCATAAATGGTGACAGTCACGATTTATAAATGGTGACTGTCACCATTTATCATCGTCGCATGAGGATCACGAAGCTCGAGACGCTGCGGCTCGACGAATTCCCCAACCTGCTCTGGCTGCGGCTGCACAGCGACGCCGGCATCGCGGGACTGGGCGAGACGCATCGCGCGGCGCCAAGCGTGGAAGCGTACGTGCATGAGTTCATCGCGCCGCGCGTGCTGGGGAAGGATCCGCTCGAGCTCGAGCGCCTGACGCGCAGCCTCACCGGCTATCTCGGCTTCCGCGGCTCGGGCGTCGAGACGCGCGCCATCTCCGCCTTCGATATCGCGCTCTGGGATCACTACGCCCGCGTGGTGAATCAGCCGCTCTACCAGGTGCTGGGCGGTGCCTCGCGCGAGCGCATCCGCACCTACAACACGTGCGCCGGCTACGGCTACATCCGCGACACGCGCGGGCAGACCTCGGCGAACTGGGGACTCGGCGGCAAGCCGGCGGGGCCTTACGAGGATCTCGACGCTTTCCTCCACCGCGCGGACGAACTGGCGCAATCGCTCCTCGAGCAGGGCATCGATGGCATGAAGATCTGGCCGTTCGATACCTATGCCGAGGCGAGCGACGGCATGCACATCTCCGGCGCCGACCTGCACGCGGCGCTCGAGCCCTTCCGGCAGATCCGCCGCGCGGTCGGCCACAAGATGGACATCATGGTCGAGTTCCACTCGCTCTGGCGCCTGCCGCCGGCGCAGCGCATCGCGCAGGCGCTCGCCGAGTTCGACACCTACTGGCACGAGGACCCGATCCGCATGGACAGCCTGGCGCTCCTCAAGGCCTACGCGCCGCACTCCAAGGCGCCGATCTGCGGCTCCGAGATCCTCGCCGGGCGCTGGAGCTTCAAGGATCTGCTCGAGACCGGCGTCGCCGGCATCGTCATGTTCGACCTCGCCTGGTGCGGCGGCGTCGCCGAGGCGCGCCGCATTGCCGCGCTCGCCGACGCTTGGCAGCTACCGGTAGCGCCGCACGACTGCACCGGCCCGATCGTGTTTCTCGCGTCGCTGCATTTCTCGATCTACGCGCCGAACGCGCTCGTCCAGGAGTCGGTGCGCGCCTTCTATACCGGCTGGTACAAGGAGCTCGTCACGCACGTGCCGCAGCCCGTCCGCGGCAGCTTCGCGCGGCCGCCGGGACCGGGACTCGGCGCCGAGCTCCTGCCGGACCTGTGGAAGCGCCGGGATGCCACGCTACGTGAAAGCGTCCTCTAGACCCCTGCGGACGCTAGCTAGCGCCGAGCGCGAGACGGGCGGCACCCACCACCGAAGCGCTGGAGACGAGGGTGTCCTCCGTCTGCGACAGGCGCCGGCGGCTACCGTGGATGCGGCTCTGCGCAAGCCGGGCGGTCGCGCGGCTCGACGCGAGCATTTTCCTCGCTGCCTGCAGGATTTCCGTTCGTGTGGCCATGGGCGAAGAGCGTACTGTATCGCTCCCGCGACCGGTGGAGGTCGATTTCGCTCGCTCCCATCCGCGCGAGCGAGCCGATGACGCGGTCCGCCGAATCGGCGAGCCCGAGGAGCGAGAAGGCGAGGCGCCGGTGCGAGCACCGGAGCGACTGGCGCGAGACGCCCAGGAGCACCTCGGCGCCGACGAGCAGCGTCGGTGTGCAAACCGGGTAGCCGTTGTCGAAGAGATGGCGGCGCTCCATGCATTCCTTCGCAAGCATCCCTCGTGCCCAGCGGTTATGCTTGGCCGGTGAATCGCTCCGCCGTCTGGTTCCTCGGGATCATCGCCATCGTCGTCGCCTTTGCGCTTAGCCATGCGGGCTATATCGTCTGGCAGAAGCGTGTGCAGCAAAAAGAGGTCGCCGCACTGATCGGCGACTCGACGCAGAAGCTGCGCGAGGCGCTTACTGCCAAGGCCTCGCCGGACGTGATCGGCGCGCTCGATGCGAAGCTGAAGGCCACCAAGGCGCCGCGCCTGCCGCAGCTCGAGGGCGCCGCCGAGAACTACATCGTCGGCGCGCGCGAGATCGACCGCCGGCGTGTCGTCGCCGCCGACCTCGAGCGGCGCGCCGCCGCCAGTCGCGCCGCGCTCGCCGGCCACATGGCGCGCGCTTCGCACCGCGACGCCGGCTGGGTTCGCAATGCCCTCTCCCTCAAGCAACGCCTGGAGCGCGAGCATTACGACCTCGGCCTGACGCTCAAGGCGCTCGACGAGCTCCTCTACCAGTTCCCGGCGAGCGAGAAGCGGCTCGCGCCGCACATCGACGCCGCGCTGATGCTCGACCTCAAAGTCGCCGACGCCGCCCGCAAGCAGGCCCAGGCCGACGCCGCGCGCGCGAACGACGAGCTGACGCGCGTCCGCCGCCTCGTCCCCTGAGTTTCGTACTTCGTACGTAATTAGTATTTCGTACTTCGTACGAAATTAATTCGCCGATGCTCTGGAAAAAGCTCTGGGTCCTCTTCACCGTCATCTGGGTGGTGGTCTCGGGGCTGAACGCCTGGACCATCATCGCGTTCTCGGAAGAGCCGCAGAAATCGCTGCGACCGCTGGTGCTGATGATCGCCGTGCCGGTCGTGCTCTACGTCATCCTCGAGCTGTGGTTCCGGCTGCGGCGCAAGCCGCCGAAATAATTCCGGTCCTGGACCCGAATTAGGCGGCGGCCTGCGTCGCCGCGGCGAGC